>CAYTXN010000009.1:24785-27207 GCA_964441195.1 uncultured Limnohabitans sp. | reverse complement strand
ATCTTAATTATGGAGGTTTTGTTTTATTGATTCCAATTTTTGCTTTTTTACCTCTCAAACTCATTTTGTTTAAAAAGCTTTTTGGAACTATTGCAATTGCCGGAATTGTTTTTGTTTTTCTTTCATTTTTTAATCTAGAAATTTTATTAGATCCTGATTTAACGGATTTAGATAGTTTGGCTATGGTTGAAGCATATGCAAAGTATTTAGTATTTCCTATGGGATTTTTAGCAATGAATTTTGATTTGTTGGAAAAGCGATATAAAACACTTGTTGTTATAACGCTTGTATCTATTTTAATTCTTGCAATTTTTAGAGCCAGAAGAGGATTGATTTTTATTCAACTTTCCATAATTGGTGTTTCTATGGTTATTCATTTTTTTAAGTCTAATAGAAAATTAAGTGTGCTCTTATTGTTGTTTTTTTTATTACTGTTCTCCGTTACCTATATTTCTTCAAAATCAGATTTATTTTACATTTCCTTTTTAGAAAACATTTCTGAAAGGGGATTTGAAAATACTCGTAATTACGTCGAGACATGTTTTTTCAATGATATGACGTTTATAGATTGGGTAGTTGGTAAGGGATTTAATTCTGGATACCATTGTCCAGGTATTGATGATTCTGTCTTTAAAGATGGTATACGAACTGTAATAGAAACTGATTTTTTGCAACTCATAATGGTCGGAGGAATAATTAACCTTGTTCTACTTTTCTTGTGCATTTTACCAGCTCTATATTTAGGTTTATTTAAGTCCAACAATATCATGGCTAAATCTTTGGTTTTTTGGGTTATAATATGGTTAGTAGCTCTTTATCCAGCCAATGTCTATAGTTTAAACCTATACCATATTTCCATTTGGATATCTATCGGTTTTCTCTATTCTAAGTCATTTAGAGATTTATCTCAAGAGGATATTCGTATTTATTTTTTGAAAGAAATTGATCCCAATAAATTTAATGCGAAAAATGAAAAAGCCTAAAATTCTCATATTTGGACAATCCTTTAATTCCAATACTGGAGGTGGTATTACTTTAAGTAATCTTTTCCGTGATTGGGATAAAGAAGATTTAGCTGTTCTGTGTACTTCGCATGCATTGGGTAATATTTCTGAAGGGATATGTGATAATTATTATTTTATTGGTTCGGAAGAAAATAGCTGGGTTTTTCCATTTAAATATTTTCAAAGAAGTAGTCCCTCCGGAAATCTGTCTTTTTCAACTTTTACGAATAGTATAACCTTTTCTCAAAAGCCTGGACTTCGAAACCAAATTATAGATCGTATTTTCTATCCATTTTTGCAATGGTCTGGTTTAGTCCATGTTATTTCTAAAATTAGCCTTACAACTAATCTTATTAATTGGGTAAAAAACTACAACCCAGATATCTTATACATTCAAGTCTCTACCCGGGAGTCTCTCATGTTTGGGTTGTTGCTTTCCCAGCGTTTAAATCTGCCTTTTGTTATACATCAGATGGATGATTGGATTGCTCCGATAGGTTACAATGGATTTATGGGGACTTTTTGGAAAAATAAGATTGAAGCTGAGTTCAAAAATCTGGTTCAACATGCAGATTGCTGTATGAGTATCAGTGACTTGATGGGAAAAGATTATGAATCAAGGTTTAATAAAGAATTTGTCACTTTTCATAATCCAGTTGACCTTGATAAATGGTACCCGACTAAAAATTATAAAAACAATAAACCTAACAAATTTACTATTCTTTATGCTGGTCGTACAGGTTTTGGAATTGGGAGTTCTCTGAAGTCTTTTGCTGCTGCTGTGGAATTATTTAATAGGTCAAGTGAGGTAGAAGTCAATTTTTATATTCAAACCGCTGAAGAACTTTCTTGGGTTCGGCCATTTAATCATACTTTTTATAAAGAATTGATTCCCTACGATCAATTACCCCATCTTTTTCAAAATGTAGACCTATTGCTGCTTCCTTGTGACTTTTCCGGGAAAGCTATTCGTTTTTTAAGATTGTCTATGCCAACAAAGGCTCCTGAGTATATGATTTCTGGAACGCCAATTTTAGTTCTTGCTCCAAAAGAAACGGCTATTTTCCAATATGGTAAAGAATATGGTTGGGCGTTCACTTCTGAAAGTGATGAGATAAATCACATTGTAAGTGTCCTAACGAATATTTTTAAGAATGAAGATACTCAGGCAAAAATATCCCAAAAGGCAATGAGTCTAGCAATAGAAAGGCATTCTGGGCCTGTGGTTAGATCAAGGTTTTTAAATGAATTTATGAAGATTGTACCTAGCAAAGAACTAAAAGAAGAGATCTATTTGAAATCTAAATCTCTAAGCTGATGCATATTTTAATTTTTGGTATCCCATTATATGAAGGTATGGCAGGTTCCGTAAGAGTGAGGAATTTGATACAACCTATATCTGAAAAGATTGGTGGCAA
>CAYTXN010000009.1:20514-24685 GCA_964441195.1 uncultured Limnohabitans sp. | reverse complement strand
TTGTTGAGGACAATTCACTTGCAGCAAGTTTTGGTGGACTTGTAAACCGGATAAGAATAAAAAGTGGTGCTTTCTTTTTAAAAAACCTTCAATTCCTGATTGATCTTAACCTAGTCATTTCTATCCATCTAAAAAATCTGGTTATGACAGTGAATAATGACCTCAATAAGGTTTTATACATTCCAGTTACCATGGATATTGAGAAATACCCAATCAAAAGTCACCCAACAAAAATTGCAAATCGGATATTCTATGGAGGATCTTTTGGAAAAAAGGATGGACTCGAATCACTTATTCTTGCTTTTGAAGAAGTATGTGAACTATATCCTGATGTTAAATTAATTCTAACCGGAAAAGGCGAAAATAAAGCTGACTTTGAGCATATAATGGATCTTATTAAAGGTTCCATTTATAATTCCCGAATAGAATACAAGGGATTTCTGTCATCAGATGAATACCATAAGACCTTGAATAGTTGTGACATTTTTTGTGTCATTCGGGACGATTCCGATGCAGCAAATTCTGGATTTCCCTCCAAACTTGCTGAATTTCTCGCCACTGGGAGAGCAGTAATCGTGTCTCGAGTAGGAGATGTGCCCAACTTCCTCAGGGATAAAGAAAATGCACTTTTGATTCAACCTGGTTCAACCGAGGATTTGGTCAAATCAATTAAATTCCTCTTGGATAACCCTAATCAAATAGATCAAATTGGAAAGAAAGGTAGAGAAGTTGCTCTTAAAGCTTTTAATAATTTGATAGAAAGCGAAAAGCTTTATAATAAACTTTTAACTCTTTAATTAAATATCTTATGAAATCGGTTGCTGTACTTTTAACCAATTCATTTAAAACATCTTATGGTGGCATTGGTCCATTTGTTAAAAATCTTGATACTGACCTAGCAAAGCATTACGACTTGACCTATTTTTCTCTTCCAGATAGTTTTGAACGAATTACCTGGATGCCTCATCGGCTTGCTTATATTTTTCATCTTTTTGTGCAATTACCCAAGCTTCGAAAATTTGATTTAATATTATCTCACACACCTGAAGGTTCGTTTGTAGTTTCCCTGCTAGGACTTCCCTTTGCACATATTTTTCATGGTAACGGTAATCCGGTTTCAAAATCACGGTTTTGGTATGGGAAATATTTCACTACTGCTTTTGAGAATATTCAAAAAAGAATAAAGAAATATTCATTGATCTCCTATACGGTAGGGGAGGCTATGAGTGGATCAAGAAAATTAGTTAACCCTATCGCACATCATGTAGAAGTGAAAGAATATAATAGTAGGTTCGGATTTGTTTTCGCCGGAAGATTAGAGAATGGGAAGCGAATTGATGATATCATTCGGATATATTCAAAACTTTCAACTGCAATTCGTGAATCCAATCCGCTTTATATTGCTGGAAAAGGTTCGTTAAAAGAAACTTTTGAAAAACTAGCTGTTGATTTGGGCATTTCACATCAGGTTATTTTTTTAGGAAATCTTGATAATCATGAACTAATCGAAGTGATATCAAAAAAGAAAATCCTGCTCATGGCCTCTGAAAATGAAGGCTTTCCCATGGCAATTGCTGAAGCGCTCTCTGTAGGTGTTCCCATTGTATCAACTGCTGTTGGGGATATTCCAAGTTTTATAGTTTCACAACAAAATGGCGAGTTAGTGGAAAAGAATTTGAACGAGGAGGAGTATCTTTTTGCGATAAATCGGATTCTGGATTTTTATCCCAGGTATGCTGAGGCTGCTTTTGTATCAAGCAAAGTATTTGATTCTAAAAAAATAGCAGAATCATTAGTTTGTGATCTTGATAGCTTAATCTCAAAACATAAATTAGCTGCGGTTTGAAAACAATTTGTCTTGATTTAACAAATATAATTCCTGGTGTTGGAGGAGTAGGAGGAGGGATAGCGACTTATGGCAAATCTCTGGTAATTGGGTTGGATGAACTTTTGAGTGAAAATCCCGCATTGTCTGATCAATACGACATTATTGTACTTTTTAATCAGCGAAATAATCATGAAATACCATTAAAAAATATTAACCCCCTTTATTTTAAAGTAAATAATCAAAATCTTATCCATCGAATGATTTGGCTACATCTTCGCCTGCCAAACTTTCTTAAGAAAACAAAGGTAGATTTACTTCACCGCATTGTAAGTGAATTACCTTATAAAAAAGTATGCAAGACAGTTGCAAACATTCATGACTTCATGTTTGATTTTTACTTGAAGGATCCGAATTTTTCTAAATATTTGAAATTTAAAGAAGTAATTAAATTTCAAATCTTGAATAAATTACTCTACCGTAGCTTAGTATCTGCTGATAACCTTTTAGTAAATTCTTTAGCAGTAAAGGTTGAGATATTACAAAAAGTTAAAATTGAGCCTGAAAAAATCAAAGTGGTTCCTTTAGCATATGAAAACACTTCGTTTAAATCAAATCATCCAAAGATTTCAGAATATAAAGTTGATGGAAAAATTAGGTTTGGAATAGTAGCAGCATTTCATCCTCATAAAGGCCATTTAAACGTTTTGAAACTTGCAAAAAAAATGATTGATCTTGGATATGGGGACCAACTCCATTTTTATTTTAGAGGAAGCCCTATCTATGAAAATTACTACTTGGAAGTACAGGAACTTATAAAGGATTTGGGTTTGGCTGACCATATTTCTTTTGAACAGTATGAACCAACTATTACCCTAGAGGATATTTATAAAAAATATACTGCTACTATTTTGCTTTCTGATTGCGAGGGCTTTGGGCTACCGGTTATTGAAGCCCAAGCCTTTCAAAAACCAGTAATTTGTTCTGAACTTCCAGTTTTTAGAGAGATTCTGGGAGATTCTGCAATTTTTTTATCAAGATCAGCTACTGAGGAAGAAGTTCATTTACTTTTCGAAAAATTGAAAGATGAAGAGTTTATGCTTGATTTAATTTCGAGGGGAAATAAAAATGCTGCGAGATTTAGTTGGAAAAATACTTGTGAAAAGGTTTCTGCTAGTTATTTCAGCCTTTTGGAAAGTGATGGTTGATTCCTTTTTTGTGGATTCCGGTTGGCCCTTTTTTACCTATTGGTTTTTTATTCCAATAACCCTTGCAAAGTCAAATAATAAAAAAGAGAAAATCCCGAAAAAAGCTCAAAGTAGCTGATTTCGGGATTTTCAATTAGTGTGTTGCTATTATAATTGCTCTATTTTTTTATGATCCTTTTTGTTCCATAGGTTTTGTGATCACCCATAATGCGGATGAAATATACTCCTGAAGGATAAGACCCTAGCTCAATTGTTGTGTATCCAATGTCAGTATTTGATTGAATGGATTTTAAAGTAACTCCATTCATATCAAACAGTTGAATTTCCACAGGCTGATTTTTAGTTAATTTATCCAAGAAAATATTTAGGATGCTTTCAGTGGGATTGGGACCAATAGAAAATGTAAACTCCTCTTTTGATTGGATCTCCTTAGAAGGATTCAAGATTTCAATTTCAGATGAGGAAAATGATTCCGCAAATGTATAAATGATGACGGTTTCAGATTCAATTGGTTTTCCGAATTTAAAAGCTTTGACGGTCAACTTTAGCTCTCCTTCTTTTAGGTCAGTTATTTCGAACTTGAATGGTTCCTGTACAAAGTTTTCAATTTGTTTTTCATCCAAGTAGATGGCAATGCTGTCAAAGCTTAGATCACTATTCGTTTTGATAACTTCTATAGGTATTATGTCAGTAGTCTTGTAAACCTGATTATTTACAGGATTATTGATTTTTATTCTACCTCCTTTTGTGGCTGTTTTTGTGACTTTGATATTTATTCTGCTTGACTCAGCAGTCAGGTTTTGATCGTCAAATATTTTTGCCTTTAACACATGATCCCCAACTGGCGCATTTTTCCAAACGACCTCGTAAGGAGAAGCATTGACGATGGCAATCATCTGCTCGCCGTAGAATAATTCCACTTTCTGGATCTTGTTTTCCGGATCGGAAGCACTGGTTTGGATCAAAATATCCTGTCCATAAATATAGCTCTGATTCTGAATAGGTTGTAGGATGCTGATTGATGGGGCCTGATTGACTGGAGGAGGAGATACCACAGAAATATTGATTCTCGCAGATTCAGCGGTCAGGTTTTGATCGTCAAATATTTTTGCCTTTAACACATGATTCCCAACTGGCG
>CAYTXN010000009.1:12475-20414 GCA_964441195.1 uncultured Limnohabitans sp. | reverse complement strand
TTTGCTCGCCGTAGAAGAATTCCACTTTTTGGATTTTATTTTCCGGGTCGGAAGCCTCTGTTTTAATTAAAATTTCTTCTCCCGCAAAAAAAAATTGATCTTGTACTGGCTGGATAATGGAAATTGACGGGGGTAAATTTTCTGATTCACTGCTGGAATCATCCACTTTTACTAGTAGGGCTGATCCATAGGCAGGTATTGTCACAGATCTGTCGAAAGTTTCTCCTTTTGCATTCTGATAGACTCCATTCAGCGAATAGGTAACCGCATTTGCAGAATAGTTGTATTGAAAAAAGACATGGTCTGTGACGGGGATTTGTTCAGTATTAACTTTTGTTATCTTAAGGTTATCAATGAGTAAGGATTGTATTGCCGCAGGAATTCTAAAAACAATACTTTCATTAGCAGTATTAATCTTTGATTTTAAAAGTATTCTAACAGATTGAACGTCATTGCTACTTGCGAAATAATAAATATTATTCTCTTGATTTTGATTAAAGGTTTTTTCTAAGAGTAATTCTACACTTTTATTTGACGATTCACTTTTTGTATCAAATTCGATCAAAAATTCATCTCCTGAACTTGTCGCTCCAATCTGAATAAAAGCAGAAATAGCACTAGTTCCTGACGGGGTCACTTTCCATGTTCCACCAGTTAAACCTGATCCGATCCATTCTGATTTACCATTGTAAGTTCCTGCAATTAAACTTACATCGGTGTCGAAATTACTTGCCTTCACATCAGAAGAACTTATGATTTTGTAATTTTCAAAATTATACTTTGGAAGTTTTGAGCTTTGATCAAATCCAAAGGATTCAGACCAGTTTGGTAGGTTTCTTTTTGTTCCTATCGGCCCTTCATTTGCCCCTTTAGTATGAAATAGCAAGTTTTTTTGATAGGGGTCTAAAAAATAGTTGTTGTCAGAAACACCCATTTGATTAATATCATTTAAGATGGAAGAAATTGAAAATGCTTCTTCACTCTCATAAATACTAGAAAATTGATTGCGTTCTATTCGGACATTTCGAACTGGATCTCCCGTATAATCATGGGTAATTTGAAGTTGATTTGGTACTTTATATATGGTATTCTCTAGAACCTGAATATTACTTCCGTTATGAATAAATATTCCTTTTCCGTTGATTTCTGAAATGGTGTTTTGAAGAATTGTTACCCCATGAGCATTGTCATCAATGTAAATTCCTTCAGCTAATTTGTAGTTTACACTTGATCCCTCTTGAGCGCCAATTCCCCTAGTTACAATATTTCCAATAATCTCTCGGCCTACATTATTCATATTAGCGAGGCCTTCCCAATAGGTATAAATACCTCCTCCATCTTGCTTCCAAAGACAATAATTGTCGACTAAATTGTTTTTGACTACGGTATAATTACCCCCAAAGTGTATTCCGTTATAGCCGGAATTTAATACTCGATTTCTTTCGATTATTGCATTGTTTGCATCTCCAGCCACATAAATTCCAATTCCTGTCAGATCACTGCTTTTTGCCATGCCTTGGAAAGGCATGGAGTTTTCAATCAAATTGTCAGAAATATTAGTGCGTGGTGTTCCATACCAGAAAAAAATGGTACCACTTAATGCTCGATTAAATTGATTATTGCGGACGATGAAATCCGGAGTCTCTGACCCAAAAATGGCATTCTCACCAGCAAAGTCAAATGAACAATTTTCTACCGTAACCCCTCCAGATTTTTGAATCATCAGAAGGTTTTTATTACTGCCTCTAAAATCCAGATTTCTAAACGAAAGATTTTTAACAAAAGGACTATTTACTACTAAGTGCTCTCTTTTAGCTACTTGAATAGTGAGGTTAGAAGGATTTTGTCCTCCAAAATATACGGAAATCTTCTTTGTGGCCTTCGAATATGCCCATTCTCCAAATTGATCCAGTGCATTTCTGTGGTTTTGAACAAAGTAACCAAAGCCGCTTTGAGGTGGATAAATGGTATTTGAGTTTGCTAAAAAGTTTATAGTACTTCCACTGGCTGATTGGATCTCATGACGATCAATAATCCAATTATTTTTACGAATCACTACTTCTCCTCCCGAAAAATCCCCTGGAAGTGATTCGCCATTTATACTTAAGTCAGTATTAACGGAGTTGATCGAAAGATAACCGGCATTTGAAGTATCCACATTTGGAAACCGCCCCATTGGTCTAATGATATTGTCTATCAATACCACTTGGATTTTATCCCCAATAAGATTTTCTATATCAGCTTCATAAATTCCACCACCTATGGATTGCCAATTTGTAACAGGTTCTAAAGACGTAATAATAGGTTTTGGTCCTGAACCGTAGGAGGTGAAAGTGATTGGATTCCCATCAGCTCCACTTTTTGGAATGATTATAGATCCTACGAAAACGTCTCCACTTCTAAAGTAAATTTTATCACCACCTTTAAGTAAAGATGTAATAGAATTTAGTTTGTCAATACTTTTCCAAGGAGTGGATTCATTTTGAGCCTCTGCTATTGATCTGCTATCATCTCCCACACTGTTGGAGAAATAATATTCTGTTGCGAAGGCATTATTTAGTATAACTAAAAACAATAGTAGGGTGTTAACTATTATTTTATTGTACACTCTCTTTCGAGTGTTCTTGATAAAATTTTTCATTAAAAGGGTGGTATTAAGTAAGGGTGAATAGAATCTTGGGTAATCTATATACCATTGCGAGGAATTAAATTCCCATTTAGTGGAATATTGATTATACAGAATTTAATAACTATAAAATACTATTTCTGTCTTTTTTTTAGAACAAACAGATATGTATTGGATAGCCGAAGAAATTTATATTGCCTCTTCATCAATTTCAATTTTTAATATTAGAAAAAATATTTTTGAAAAAAGAAATTTTTTATTTTCCTCAAAAATATTTTTCGAATTAGTATAACCTTTAATCAATTATAAAAGTATTTCATCAAATAAAAATTGTATCTTGTACTTGCAATTGAAGTATATATTCACTTAAAAAATTTTTAGCAATGGTGGTCCCACAAACTCAATTTCTTGGCTACAATATTTTTATTGGTGGTCTTTCCGAAATACTCTATAAGGGTAAGATGACGATTAATACGATTAATCAATATTCCTTTTGCTTGGCCGAAAACGATAACTTATTTAAACGTGCTCTTTCAGAATCTGATATTCTTCTTCCAGATGGTATTTCTATTGTCTTATCTGCGAAGTTTTTAAATGGTTCGGAGTTTCAAAAAATTGCTGGTGCAGAAATTCATGATTTTATTTTAAACTATCTCAACTCAGTTTATGGCCGCTGTTTTTATTTGGGTTCCTCACTTAGTACAATCTCTGCAATTCGAGAGAAAATCGGAGAAAAGTTCCCCAATGTGAGCATGGAAGGATATTCCCCCTCATTTTGCGATCAATTTTCAGTGGAGGAAACTCAAATAATGCTGGATAAAATAAATGAATTTGTCCCAGATGTACTTTTTGTAGGGATGACTGCCCCCAAACAGGAGAAATGGGTGTATCAAAATAAAAATTTGATACAATCTACTTATATATGTTCTATAGGTGCGGTTTTTGATTTTTTCTCTGAAAAAGTAGAAAGACCAAATTCTTTTTGGGTAGATAATGGAATGGAATGGTTTATAAGGTTAGTTAAAGAGCCTAGAAGACTATGGAAAAGATATTTGGTCTATGGAATTGTTTTTGTAAAGTATATCGCTAAAGAGAAGCTTAGAAAAATAATATTTACGAGAAGTGGTCAGATTGTTTAATTAGTACGTTGAACTTTTATTGTAATAACTATGGCACTAACTATTGAAAAATTTATTCAATTAAATGGATATCATTCTGAAAAGGATTTCGTCTTAAATTCCTTTTCTACAAACTATCTGGATAATGTTCAGGTCTTTTCTAAGAGATTGATGGATATTTTCCTTTGTTCACTATTTTTTGTGCTAATTGGATTTTGGCTTTTTTCAATATTAGCCTTAGCAATTTGGATTGATTCAAAAGGCCCAATAATATTTAAACAATTAAGACATGGATTAGAAAACAGGCCATTTTACTGTTATAAGTTTAGGACCATGAGGTTCAATCCTTCAGGTCATTTTCATCAAGCGCAGAAAGATGATCCGAGAATCACTAAAGTTGGAAAATTTTTAAGAATTACCAGCCTGGACGAATTACCACAAATATTTAATGTTCTTTTAGGTGAAATGTCAATAGTGGGACCGAGACCTCATGCCCTAAGTATGAATAGAGATCTATCTGGTAAAATGAAAAAGTTTATGTGTCGGCATATGGTTAAGCCTGGTATAACGGGGCTAGCACAATCAAAAGGGTTTAGGGGGGAAATAAGAGATGAGATAGATATTAACTGTCGCTTAAAATATGATCTTTTCTATATTAAAAATTGGAGTATTATTCTAGATTTTAAAATTATTATTTGGACCATAAAATGTTTAATTTTTAAAAATAAAAATGCCTATTAATTTTTCATATATATGAAATTTTTTAGCATCTATTATATTAGATTTCTCAAACATAATTATATTTAGCCATAAAAGAAGATGTGTTTTTTTATGCTCCTCAATTTGGCGCTCTTTGTTGAAATTCTAGTTTGGATTTGATCCTTCCTACGCTAATTTTACAAAGGTTTATTTATAGTACTGAAAGCCATTTGTGACTGAAATTTAATTTAGGATAAAAATATTGGGTAAGTCCGAACATGTTAAACTCAACTGTTTTTCTGAATTTTTCTTGGCAACAACCTTTCTTAAATTTTTCTTCTTAAGATTAGGGTCAGTTTGATTTTAAAGAACAGATTTTTCCCTTGAATTGGTTTTCATCTGGGTTTAGTGGCTTTTATTTTTTAGGGAATGTTGCTCTATGGATTGTAAGATTCTAAAAATTGATAGATGCTTTTCCTATTATATCAAGATAGTTTTCTTATATCTATAATAATCTATTTGTTTGTTCATATAACTCCTTCCAAATTTTTGTTTGAGCTAGTTTGCTTAATCTGTAGCCAATTTTTTTAATTTTGGAGTGTAAATTCAGGTTATTTATTCTTCCGGTAATACTAATAAATTTATGTTCGTTAAAAAAAATAATCTATAAATGTAATTTATAGGCTTGGATCCGGACAAGTTTTATGATCCAAAGAGCCTTATAGGCTTCACTTTCCAGGATTCAATAATTTGCCTTTAACTGAAAAAAAAGAAACCCTGAAGAAGCTAAAATTTGCTCTTTCAGGGTTCTTAAATTAAATCCTAAAATCCAATTCTCTGTTGATTGGGGGCCTTTGACTATTATTCTTTTATTATCCGCTTTGTTCCATAGTCCATTGTTTGCCCAATAATTCGGATGAAATATATTCCAGCTGGATAGGATCCCATTTCAATAGTTATAGGTCCTGAGGAAGTATTTGTTTTTATAGAAGTCATACTAACTCCAGTTATATCAAATATTTCTATTTCAATCTCCTGATCCTTAGGTAATCCATCCATATATAGGTTTAGAATATCGTCAGTCGGGTTGGGACCAATAGCATATTCAAACAGTTCTTTTGACTGGATCTCTCGGGAAGAATCCAAGATTTCCATTTCTGTTGTGGACAGAGAATCTGCTGAAATATTGATTACAAGTATTTCTGATTCAATCACCTCGCCAGATTGGTATGCCTTGGCAGTCAATTCCTGATTACCTTCTTCAAGTTCAGTGATCAGGAAATTGTACGGTTCCGAGTAGGAGATACCCAATAGGTTATTATCTTGATAGATTGCTACGCTATCAAATTTCACATCATCTATAGTTTTCAATACCTCCAATGGTATTAAATCTGAGGTCGTATATACTTCATCATTTTCACTGTTAATGACCCTCAAATTAACTTCGCTGATAAGTGAATTTTCTACTATGATAGTTATTCGACTAGACTCAGCAGTTAAGTCCTTGTCGTCGAAAATCTTGGTTTTCAATAGGTGATTGCCCACAGGTGCATTCTTCCAAATGATTTCATATGGAGCCGTGTCTACGATCGCAATAATTTGCTCCCCAAAGAAGAATTCTACTTTCTGGATTTTATTTTCCGGGTCATAAGCATTGGTTTTGATCGTGATATCCTGACCAAATGTGAAGATTTGATTTTGACCTGGCTCTGTAATGTTAATGGTAGGAGCCTGATTTATAGAAATGGCGATCCTGCTAGATTCTGCAGTCAAGCCCTTGTCATCGAATACTTTGGTTTTCAATAAATGATTGCCAGCGGGTGCATTTTTCCAGATGACTTCAAAAGGTGCAGTGTCGACAATCGCTATAATCTCCTCGCCGTAGAAGAATTCCACTTTCTTGATTTCATTTTCATGGTCAAAAGCATCGGTACGAATCAAAATATCCTCTCCAAAAGTAAAGTTTTGATTTTGAACAGGTAGGGTAATGCTAACTTCCGGAGCATGATTTACAGAAATATTGACCCTGCTAGACTCAGCAGTTAAATCCTTATGGTCGAATATCTTCGTTTTCAATAGATGATCTCCCGCAGGTGCATTTTTCCAAATTACTTCATAGGGAGCTTTGTCAACGATAGCAATCATCTCCTCACCGTAGAAGAATTCCACTTTCTGGATTTTATTTTCCGGATCGGAGGCATTTGCTCTGATCAAAATATCATTTCCAAAAGTGAAGACCTTTTCCATAATGGGATCAAGAATGCTAACCGATGGAGCCAAATTGACCGTTGATTCGTCTTCAACGGAAATATTGATCCTAGAAGACTCAGCCGTTAAGTTTTGGCCGTCAAAGATTTTGGTTTTTAAGATATGCGTTCCAAGCGGAGCATTTCTCCAAAGAACTTCATAAGGGGCAGTGTTGATGATCGCAATGATCTCCTCGCCGTAGAAAAATTCCACTTTTTGGATTTTATTTTCCGGATCAGAGGCATTGGTTCGGATCAAAATGTCCTGACCAATAATGAAAGTTTGATTTTGATTTGGCTGAATAATGCTAACTGATGGCGCCTGATTGACCGAAGATTCCTCAATCACAGAAATGTTGACCAGAGAAGACCCAGCGGTTAGCCCTTGATCATCAAAAACCTTCGCTTTGATCACATAATTGCCAATTGGCGCACCTTGTAAGTTGAATTCGAAAGGAGCTGTTTCCACTGTTGAAATAACTTGATCTCCTTGGAAGAATTCCACTTTTTGAACTTTTCCTTCCGGATCAGAAGCATTGGCTCGGATCAAAATATCCTGACCAAGAGTAAATGTTTGATTATGATTAGGCTGAGTAATGCCAATCGATGGATCCTGATTAATAGGCGTTGATGAAATCACCGAAATATTCACAATGGAAGACTCAGCGGTCAAACTTTGATCATCGAAAACCTTTGCTTTAATCACATAATTTCCAACCGCTGCATTTTTCAGATTGAATTCAAAAGGCGCTGCTTCTACAATCGCTAGTACCTGATCTCCTTGGAAGAATTCTACCTTTTGAACTTTGTCTTCCGGATCAGAAGCATTGGTTTGGATCAAAATTTCCTGGCCAAAAATAAAGGTTTGATTTTGACTTGGCTGAGTAATGCTAATCGCTGGGGCTTGATTAACCGGAGCTGCCTCTTTCACTGAAATGGTAATTTGAGAAGACTCAGCAGTCAGACCTTTATCATCGAAAACTTTAGCTTTGATCACATAATTTCCAATTGGCACATTTTTCCAGCTGAATTGAAAGGGAGCTGTATCAACCGTGGCAATAAGCTGTTCACCTTGGAAGAATTCCACTTTCTGTATTTTATTTTCCGGATCGGAGGCATTTGTTCGAATCAAAATTTCTTGACCAATAGTATAGGACTGATTTTGAATGGGTTCAATGATGGAAATTGTAGGTGCTTGATTTTCTGGTTCAGCACCGGAACTTTCCAACTTTGCAAGTAGGGCAGATCCA
>CAYTXN010000009.1:851-12375 GCA_964441195.1 uncultured Limnohabitans sp. | reverse complement strand
TTGATTTTCTGGTTCAGCACCGGAACTTTCCAACTTTGCAAGTAGGGCAGATCCATAAGCGGGTATGGTCACAGTCCTGTCAAATCGTTCACCTTTTGCATTCTGATAGATGCCGTTCAATGAGTGAGTCACTGGATTTCCGGAAAAGTTATATTGAAAAAATACCTGCTCTGAAATCGGGATTGCCTCAGTTTTAACTTTGGTGACCTTCAAATTATCAATTGTCAGAGATTGAATGGATCCTGGAATCCTAAAAACAATGCTTTCGCTGCTACTACTTATCTGAGATTTCAAAAGTATTTTAACAGTTTGAATCTCGCTGCTACTTGGGAAATAATACAGATTGCCTTCTTGATTTTGGTTAAATGTTTTTTCCAAAAGCAATTCAACACTTTTATTTGAAGCTCCACTTTTGGTGTCAAACTCAATCAAAAATTCATCACCTGGACTTGTGGCGCCAATCTGAATAAAAGAGTTAATCATATTCGAGCCTGTTGGGCTCACACGCCAGGATCCACCGTTTATTCCCGAACCAGTCCATTCTGAATTACCGTTGTAAGTAGCAGCAATAATATTAGTGTTGGAATCAAAATTACTTTCCTTCACATCAGCAGAACTGATGACTTTGTATCGCTCAAGTTCGAACTTTGGTACTTTTGAATTCTGATCAAATCCAAAAGCTTCGGACCAGTTTGGAAGGTTTCTTTCCGAACCCAATGGTCCTTCCGTTGCATCCTTGCTATGAAGTATAACCGCTCTATGAAAAGGGTCTAAAAAATAATTGTTATTAGAAACAACCATTTGATTTATGTCATTTTCGCTGGATGAAATCGAATAGGCTACTTCATTCTCAAACACACTTGAAAATTGATTTCCTTCGACTCTAACATTCCGCACTGCCTGACCCAAATGATCATGGGTAATTTGAAGCTGATTTGCGACTTTATAGATGGTATTTTCTAATACTTCAATATATCTGTTGTTATGAACATAAATCCCTTTTCCGTTGATTTCGGTGATGGTATTTTGGAGGATTTTCACTCCCTCACTATTATCGTCAATGTAGATTCCCTCAGCCAGTTTATAATTGATGATGGATCCTTCCTGAGCGCCAATTCCCCCTCTAATGGTATTTCCAATAATCTCACGGCCAGTATTATTTTGGTTAGTAAGGCCATCGGAATTGGTATAAATACCACCTCCATCTTGTTTCCAAAGACAAAAAGTATCGATTAGATTATTTTTGATTATGGTGTAATTTCCCCCGAAATGTATTCCGTTGAAACCAGAATTTAAAATTCGATTTCTTTCAATTACCGTGTTGTTAGCATCCCCTGCTACATATATACCTATTCCAGTCAAATCACTGCTTTTAGCCATTCCGCGAAAAGGCATGGTATTTTCAATCACGTTATCAGAAATGTTGGCGCGTGGTGTTCCATACCAAAAGAATACAGTGCCACTTAAGGAGCGATTAAATTGATTGTTTCTTACGACAAAGTCCGTTGCCTCTGACCCGAAAATTGCATTCTCTCCTGCAAAGTCAAACGAACAATTTTCTACGGTTACCCCTCCGGATTTTTGAATCATCAAAAGGTTTTTATTACTTCCTTTAAAATCCAGGTTTCTAAATGTAAGGTTTCTTACAAAAGGACTGTTTACTACCAAATGATCTCGCTTAGCTACTTGAACAGAACTGTTTGAAGGATTTTGGCCTCCAAAGTAAACCGCAATTTTTTTGGTGCTTTTGGAATACGCCCATTCTCCAAATTGATCGAGTGCGTTCTTGTGGTTTTGAACAAAATAACCATAGCCACTCTGTGGATTGTAAATCGTGTTGGCGTTATTCAAAAAGTTAATCGTACTTCCTCCTGTTGATTGAATTTGATGTCGATCAATGATCCAGTTATTCTTTCGGATGACAACCTCACCACCTGAAAAATCTCCAGGAAGCGCGTCACCGTTTATACTTAAATTATTATTAACAGACTTTATCGTGAGGTAACCTGCATTAGAAGCATCCGCATTTGGAAAGCGTCCCATGGCTCTGATGGTATTGTCAATTAATACTACCTGAATACTTTCTCCGCTAAGATTACTGACATCAGCTTCATAGATACCACCTCCGATAGATTGCCAACCAGTGACAGGCTCTAAAGAAGAAATAATAGGTTTAGCTCCAGATCCATAAGAAGTGAATGTGATTGGATTCCCGTCTGCCCCACTTTTTGTGATTAATATAGTTCCAATGAAAACATCGCCACTTTTAAATAAAACTTTATCCCCTCCATTTAGTATAGGTGTTATGGAATTTAATTTCTCAATACTCTTCCATGGTGTGGATTCATTTTGAGCCTCTACTACAGACCTGCTATCATCTCCGATAGTGCTGGAAAAATAAAAATCTGTTGCAAAAGTATTAAAAGATGAAATTAAGAAAAATAAAGTTGCACTTATAATCTTTTTTAAGTATGCAATTTCCCAATGGTAGATGATGAGTTTTTTCATAAATAGGAGGGGTTTTAAGTGTAGAATAATTTCGTCGGGCGCCAACATTTATGCCACTGAATGGACTAAAAAATTCATTTGTACAACAAACCAACAATTACTTAATAATACTTTAAGTAATTGTTAAGTACGGTTTAGGTAACCATAAAACACTGCTTTAAGCAACTATAAAATCTTGCTCAGAATGGCATTAAAATGCACATTCACCTTAATAGAATTTACCTCCTGTGGTCCTTCAAACTAAAAATCAATAGGATAAATTATTTTTAGTGAAATTCTATCTGATATCCCCTAAGAGGATATAATTAGCTTTCTTACTGCTTTATTTTTTTCTGAATGCTTGATAACGATAATTTATTTAGGGGATTGTTCTCTGAATTTGATATTTTACTGACAGAGAGTAACTATGGGATTCTCTGAAAAATTTTCAAATTGTTCAGAGTTTTAAAAAGTATTGGAAGAAAAAAAATATGATTTTGGTTTAAATTTATTCAGCTCAAGGAATGATCGATAGTTCTATTTAAGTTTTTAAAATTGTATTTTTTTTCTCAATTCGAGGTTAAATAGGGGAACATGTCTACAATTGCGGACAGTATGGTGCGCACCCTTTATTTTGTGATTATTTCTTAGAAAATGTGAAACAAGTAGAGCGATTAAAAATTATATGAATATATCCCAAGGGTTTTAATAGTAAGGATTGATTCTATATAAAAGAAGTTGTTTTGTTCAAATAAATTTCTCATTAATTCCGATTATATTTGTACTATATAATCGTTTCATATTTTTTTTCAAATAGGTAAAAGCTCGAATTCTTTCTGGTCAGAGCGTGAGGTTTATAAAGATAGGTAGGTAGTGAAGTAAATTTGAATAGGGCATTTCGTTTGATATATTGATTTCTGTAGTTCATAGCTTAATAAAACTTAGAAACTAACCTTAATAAGTGGGACCAAGCTTTCTTCCCCTAAACATTGCTTTAGGATTTGTCCGGTAAATAAAGGTTTACCTGTTGCGATATGGTAAAACCTAGTACAAAAGAATCTGCCCAAACAAATTGAGCGAGGGAGAAAAAAGAGGAGGAAGATACTAAATGTCTTTGATTTTTTGATTCGAGTGAAAAATACTTTTTAACACCCGAAAACCAGTTTTTTACTCTTGATTTAAAATCTGCCTTAAAGAAAAAAGCTCATCACCGTTTCCGATAATGAGCTTTGAATTGGATTGAAATCCACTTTTGCAGAGGGTGGGGGATTCGAACCCCCGGTACAGTTTAACCCGTACGACAGTTTAGCAAACTGTTGGTTTCAGCCACTCACCCAACCCTCTAATCCGGTTAGCTCTTTGGCATAAGTGATGCAAATATAATCCAATTGAAAAGATTTAAACAAGAGCTGAAGGCTAAACAACCATTCTTTCACTTAATTCAAATTAATTCCCTGAAAATCACCTTCAATATTTCTTGACTTTTTTTAAAATAATTGAAAAATACCCAGTACTGGGTATTTTTTTGACAAATACTAAGCCTAATTTTATCGAAACATAACTTTCAAAATGATTATTCAAACTATTAATTGCGATTTTTTGATTGAAGAAAGCGGCCGCACAAGTGGTTGTGTTTCGGTATATTCTGATTCTCTGGATGAAATCCAGCGACTTTTTGGTTCTTTGGAAATAGAGCATTTCGATCGTGTCGACTGGAAATATAAAGTATGCACGTGCAAACAAGATTTGGCCAACGCTTTGATACTGATGGTAAAGGAAATTAGCTATTCCGATTTTACTCAGTCCAGATTCCAACAGGTCTAGGTGCTGATTGTTTACCATTTCGGGTATTTGATTTAAAACCTGAAAAAAATTTCTGTTGCCTTTCTATTTCTTTTTTTGGGATGAAAAACATTTTTCAATTCAGCACCTTCCTTTTATTGTCTTGATAAGAATTATCTACTGATATATTGATAAAATAGATATATAATTCTTTCTATGACCTCTTTTTTTTAATAAAATTTTTTTTTCAAATTTCGGAAAGTCATTCATTTACCGACCGAAAGTTTTGATCAGCACAGACAGTATCGAAAGCCTTATACCCGAATTCCTGATGGATTCGAATCACTTTTTTCTCGTTGTCACAGACATCGAGGGGAAGGTGATGAAGGTTAATAGGGGTTTTGATCGAATTGATTCTAAACCTGTCAATTTTTCATTTACTGAGTTTCTTTCTCCAAATTCGGAACAGGAATTTTCTTATTCTTTAGAGTTGATGCTGGGATCGCCTAAAATTAGAAGGCATTTGATGCTTGATCACCCGGCATTAAAAAATGAAGGTTTCTCTCAGATTTGGTGGGAGTTTTCAGTAGTGACCACACAAGAGATGGATGTTTCCGGGATTATTGGCATTGGCGTGGGAATGCCCTTCCTCGAACAGGAAATGCCCTGGAATAATCTTGTGGATGTTCTTGGTTTTGGTGAGATAGTTTTGGATCAGGAATTTAAGACAGTGTCTTGGGATGATAGAATTTTAGAATGGTTTGATCCTATAGCTGAAAATTGGGAAGGAAAGGAAATATCCAAAAGTCTTTTATTTAAGGATTTGAATCAGTTTAATCATTTGCTTTCTCAAATTTCTTCGGGGGATAGGCCAATGTGTTTTTTGATCAACACAGATTATCCTGGTAAACCTTCTTTTGCAGCCTTGGTTACCTTATCTGATAAAGGATTTAATCTTTTTTTGATGCCAAAGGCAATTCCTTTTTATTCCAAACCTGAAAAACCTTTAATTCAGAACGAAATGCTTGCTTTATTCACCGGATCTGTACTTGTCCTTAATGATGCCGGAAAACTTATCCAACAAAACGAATCTGCAAAAAAATTGGGGAGAATTTGGAAAGGTAGGGCCTACTCCGAAGGGTTTGGCTTAAGTTTTCCAACCCAACCCAACCGCTTTTCCAAACTTTTAAGGGCAATAGAGGATGCGAAAAAAGGTCATAGTGCGGAATTGGAAATTAAGTTGTTGATGCCAGATCAAGAATTTGCATTTTGGAATGTATCTATAAAACCTATTATTTCTGACTTAAAAATTTTTGAAGGCGTTTTAATTCAAGTATTTGATTCCACTCCAATTAATTCTCAATTGGTAGTCCTTACTAGAGAAAATGACCGATTAAGAGACTTGGCATTGAGTCCATCTCATATTTTGAGAGGACCACTTTCTTCGATGATGGGAATACTGGAATTGATGGATTTCAGGCAGTTGGATAATGAAAACCAAAGATTATTCGGCTATCTAAAGCCACTGGCAAAAGAGTTGGATCAGGTCATTCGGCAGCATGCAAAAAAAATGAGCACCTTCAATTAAGGTGCTCATTTTTTATTGGAGGATTTTGAGTCCGATAGCTTCTATTCCAGGTAGATTATCCTGTCTCATATACTGTAAAAGGATCAATCTTTTGGTGTTTTCTGACAAATCAAAAGGTAATGTGTCGTAAAAAGTAAAAGTATTTCCAAAGCCGCTACCCTTTGGTTTTCCATTTTTCGAATCAAATAATGGAAGATTTATCAATTTATTATCCAATACTAATCCTAAGGAATCCTCACTGATAATGCGAATATAGAAGTTGGAAAAAGGATAGGTTTCATTGAAGCGAACACCTATGAGCTTTTTACTGCTGATTTGATCAAAGTCCTTTAAATCAAATGCTACACTGTCTTTTTCGTGCCATGAATTAGACTCGAAGGAATGAAATTCTTCAAACACCCGGCATTCTGTGCAGGAAATAAGGAATGGCAACAAAGCCAGTGAAAGTAGTTTGCTCCACTTATTCATTACCTCCGTTGTTTGGTCCCTGATTTCTTCTTGGGGGAAACTTCCGACTGCCTTCTGTTTTATTTTCTATTGGTTTATTGCTTTGATTTTGAGGTTTCGGGCTAGTTTCCCGATTTGAATTCGACTTGGGTTTGTTGCGATTTTTATTGCGATTTTTTCTAGCTTCATTTCCCTCTTTAGATTCTGTTCGGGGAATTGCCTGCGTTTCCTGAGTTTTTTGTTTTTGGGCATTCCCAACCGGACTAGTTCCCTTGCTAGAGGACTGAGGTGCTTGATATTTTTGTGGATTTGATGTCACGGCCTGGGTAGTCTTGGAATTATCGCCGTTTGGCTGACCTTCCAAACGGCCTTTATTTCTGGGCTTCTTCTTTTTCTTTTTGGTGAATTTTTTATCCAATAGTTCTAATTCTCGAGTAGACTGTGCTGCCAAATCCACCACATCAGAAGAGTTGTCGACTTTTAAGTTGAAGACTTTTATCCCTTTTTCGTTTAATTCCTGAATCTCTTTGACACGCTCGCAAGTGATGCTGTGCCAATCGTTGTCATTGTTATAGCTAAACCACATCAGCTTTCGGAAGATGTCTGTTTTTTGAAGCTTTGCGGGCCCTGATTCGGTTAATAGGGGTTTCTCGACCTGAGGAATGTCCTTGATAGCATCCATGTAGGTGTCTAATTCATAGTTTAGGCAGCATTTTAATCTCCCACATTGACCGCTGAGTTTTCCGGGATTAAGTGAAAGGTTCTGATACCTTGCGGCTGAGGTAGTCACATTCTTGAAGTCCACCAACCAAGTAGAACAGCATAGTTCCCGTCCGCAAACACCCACACCTCCAAGTCTACCAGCCTCCTGACGAAGTGAAATCTGTCTCATTTCTACCCGGATTTTGAACTCACCGGCCAGTGATTTGATCAATTCACGAAAGTCTACGCGATCTTCAGCAGAATAGTAGAACGTCGCTTTGGAATTGTCTGCTTGATATTCTACATCAGACATTTTCATCTGAAGTTTATACTCTTCTACAATTTGTCTACAGCGATAAAGTGTTGGAATTTCCCGATTTCGAGCTTCCTCCCACTTTTCCATATCTTTTTGATTGGCGATACGATAGATTCTGGTGATGTTATCATCGTCTCGTACTTTTCGCTTTTGCATTTGGAGTCGGACCAATTCTCCCTGAAGCGAAACGTAACCAATATGGTGGCCACTCGGCACGTCTACGACTACAGGATCACCAGTATTCAATGCGAGATAATCTACGTTACGGAAATACTCTTTCCTTCCGCCTTTGAATTTGATTTCAACAATATCAAAGTTATCGACTTGTGGGATTCCCATGTGGGAAAGCCAGTCAAAGGAGTTCATTTTATTACAATCGCTCGTGCCGCAGCTGCCATTATTTTGGCATCCACCGGTACCTCCTGAGGAGGTGGAGCAGGTACTACATCCAGCCATAGTATATATTCAGGGCTTTCGCCTCGATTTGTTTTTAGATTTAATTCATCAATTTTAAGATATCTTGTCCGATATCTTTTCGGTAGTAGGCTTTTTCCCAGCTTATTTTTTCTACCGTATTAAAAGCATTTGTCAATGCGGTTTCCAAATTTCCTCCTAGCCCTGTCACAGCAATTACACGTCCCCCTTGATTGACTAATTGTCCTCCAGGGTCCTCTGATGTGCCAGCATGGAAAATGATGCTTCCACTAGGATCTGAAGGTAATGTAATTGGAAATCCCTTTTCATAAGTACCGGGATAGCCTCCGCTGACCATTACTACGGTCGTAGCATATTCAGGTGAAATCTTCAAGTCGTACGCTGCTAAAGTCCCCGTGGCGATTCCTTTCAAAAGGTCGACGAAATCACTTTCAATTCTTGGCAATACAGCTTCGGTTTCAGGATCACCCATTCGGACATTATATTCAATTACCGATGGATTACCTCCATCATTCATCAGTCCAATAAAAAGGAATCCCTTGTAGTCAATTTTCTCCTTTTCCAGTCCCGCAATGGTAGGTTTTACGATTTGCTCTTCGATTTTTTTCAGGAATTCAGCATTTGCGAAAATCACAGGACTCACAGCACCCATTCCGCCTGTGTTCAATCCTGTGTCACCTTCCCCGATACGTTTGTAATCTTTTGCCTCCGGCAAAATTTTATAACTCTTGCCGTCAGTCGCTACAAAAACCGAAAGTTCTATTCCATTTAGAAATTCTTCTACTACCACTTTTGATGAGGCATCTCCAAATTTTGCCTCAAGCAGCATTTCTTTTAATGATTCTTTTGCTTCGTCCAAACTCAGGCAGATCAATACACCCTTTCCTGCGGCTAGGCCGTCAGCCTTCAATACTATTGGTAGCTTTTGCTTTTCTAAATAGGCCAATCCTGCATCAATCTGTGTTGCAGTAAAGGTTTCGTAGGCTGCTGTTGGCACATTATTTCGCTGCATGAAGCGCTTGGAGAAATCCTTACTTCCCTCCAGTGTTGCCCCCAATTGCGAAGGACCAACAATCGGAAGATTTGCTGTATCCGGCTTAGATCTGAGAAAGTCCACCAATCCTTTTACCAAAGGCTCTTCCGGCCCCACAACGACCATTTCAATGGAATAATCCAGGATAAACTGATAGATTCCCCTGAAGTCAATTACAGAAAGTGCAATATTTTTGGCGATGTTAGCTGTGCCTGCATTTCCAGGTGCTACATAGAGTTGTGTGCATTGAGGACTTTGTACAATCTTCCAAGCAAAGGCATGTTCTCTGCCTCCGCTACCCAATAAGAGTATATTCATTGACTAGTTTCGGTTTTAATTGGCATGCTCTGAAATGAACTTGATTCGATAAACCCGCAGTTCGTCTTCTGCAAAGTCATCATCGCCCAGCTCTTCCAATGCTGCCTTTATATGATCGCTTTCTGCATTCATAAAATAATCATGAAGGATGTCTTCCCGCTCGTCGTCCATGATGTGTTGAATGTAATAATCGATATTTAATTTAGTTCCGCTATAGATGATTTGCTCAATTTCTTGAAGCAATTCAACCATGGTGATGTTGAGATTCTCTGCGATCTCATCCAAGTCGATTTTGCGGTCAATCTGTTGGATTATAGAAATTTTAACTTTGGATCGGGCTCCAGCAGTTTTCACCACTACCTCAGCGGCTGTTTCGATTTCATTTTCTTCCACATAGGTAGCGATAAGTTTCAGAAATGGTGCCCCAAATTTCACAACTTTTCCCATTCCTACACCATTGATTTGTGCCAGTTCTTCCTTTGTTGTTGGATAGATCGTGGCCATTTCTTCCAAAGAAGGATCTTGGAATATGATGTAAGGGGGTAGATTTTTAGTTTTAGCTACGCGCTTTCGTTCTGCCTTCAGTAATTCGAAGAGCTTCTCATCGTAGGCCGGTCCTGAACTGATTTGCATCTCCTGGGTTTCTTCCTCCGATTCTTTTTCGAAATCATGATCTTTAAAAAGATCTACAGAATACGGGGAATCAATGAAATCCAAGCCTTTTTGAGTGATCCGAAGAATCCCGTAGTTTTCAATGTCTTTTTCTAACAGCGCAGTGATCATGGCCTGACGGATGACTGAAGTCCAATGCTTTTCGGACTCCTCTTTCCCTTTTCCAAATACATCGAGCGTATCATGCTTGTAACTTTGGATGTATTCGTCCATTTCGCCTCGAATCACCTTGACCAGATGTTCTAGGCTGAATCGCTCCTTTGTTTTCTGAACGGCCTCCAAGGCAACAAGAAGGAAGTCCATGCCTTCAAAGGTTTCTCTTGAACGCTTGCAATTATCACAGAATCCGCAGTCCTCATTGAGTGTTTCTCCGAAATAATTCAAAATAAACTTCCTTCGACAAACACCTGTTTCAGAAAAGGCAGCCATTTCACCGAGCAGAATCTTGGCATTTTCACGTTCTGTGACAGCTTTGTCTTTGTTGAATTTATCCAGCTTGACAATGTCCTCGTAGCGATAGAACATCAGGCAATGGCCTTCCAATCCATCCCGTCCCGCTCTACCAGTTTCTTGATAGTAGCCCTCCAGGGACTTGGGAACATCGTAATGAATTACATAGCGTACGTCTGGTTTGTCAATTCCCATCCCGAATGCAATGGTAGCTACGATGACATCCAATTCTTCATTGAGAAAATCATCTTGGGTTTTGATACGGATGGATGAATCTAAGCCGGCATGGTAAGGAGCTGCGTCTATCTGATTTACCCTGAGTAAAGCGGCAATTTCCTCAACCTTTTTGCGGCTGAGGCAATATATAATGCCTGATTTACCTTTATGTTGCTTGATAAATTTGATCAGGGATTTCTTTGATTCATTTTTCATCTTTGGACGCACTTCATAGAAGAGGTTGGTCCGGTTAAAAGATGATTTGAATAAATCTGCTTCCTCCATCTGAAGATTTCGCTGAATATCCTGCTGAACTTTTGGGGTAGCGGTTGCTGTCAGGGCAATGATGGGAAGGTTCGGAGCGATTTGGGCAACGATAGACTTGATCCTTCGGTATTCCGGGCGGAAATCATGCCCCCATTCTGAAATGCAATGCGCTTCATCAATAGCTACAAAACTGAGGTGGGCGGACTTCAGAAAAGCGATATTCTCTTCCTTTGTCAGCGATTCCGGAGCCACATAAAGTAGCTTCGTATTTTTTTTCAGCACCTCGTTTTTAACCTTGGTTGCTTCAGATTTTGTCAGTGTTGAATTCAGAAAATGCGCATTCACACCCACTGCATTCAATTGATCTACCTGATTTTTCATCAATGCAATCAAGGGCGAGATAACAATGGCTGTCCCCTCAGATACCACAGCAGGAAGCTGATAGCAAAGCGATTTCCCCGCCCCTGTAGGCATGATTACGAATGTATTCCTTTTGTTGAGCAGGTTGTCTATGATGAGTTCCTGATTCCCACGGAATTGGCTGAATCCGAATATTTTCTTAAGATCTGCTTTTACTTTTTCTTCCACGAGAAGAAGTGGCTTAGTTAGGTGAAAATTGCCTGTAAACAGGAATGAACGATTAGTTTTATACCTTTGTCAAAATTAGTGATTAACCCAGGTAAAATTGAATTTAGCTAAAAATATTAGAAATACAGCCACTCGAGTTTTGCAAAACGAAGCAAATGCCATCTTAAAATTAATTGATGGCTTAGACGGTAGTTTCGAAGCTTGTGTGGAGCGAATTCTTCAT
>CAYTXN010000009.1:0-841 GCA_964441195.1 uncultured Limnohabitans sp. | reverse complement strand
GGTAGTGATCACAGGAGTGGGAAAGAGCGCCATCATAGCCAATAAAATTGTGGCTACTCTGAATTCAACCGGTACGCCAGCGTTGTTCATGCATGCAGGTGATGCAATTCATGGGGATTTGGGGATGATCTTGGAAAATGACATTGTTTTATGTATCTCAAAATCAGGTAATACGCCGGAAATTAAGGTGCTTGTTCCGTTGTTGAAAAAGCTTGGATCTGTCTTAGTAGCTATGGTTTCTAACACGAATTCTTATCTGGCTGAGCAAGCTGATTTTGTCCTGAATGCGACGATTGGAGAGGAGGCTTGTCCTCACAATCTTGCCCCAACCACGAGTACTACCGCTCATTTGGCTTTGGGTGATGCTTTGGCGGTCTGTTTACTTGAGGCCAGGGGATTCACTTCGGATGATTTTGCTAAATACCATCCCGGGGGTTCGCTCGGAAAGCAGCTTTATCTAAAGGTGGAAGATGTGTTGTCCAAGGGAGTGATTCCTGTTGTCAGAGAAGACGCCGGACTGACTGAGGTTATTATTGAGATTTCAGGAAAAAGATTGGGGGCCACTGCCGTAAATGACTCAAATGGGAACCTGACAGGCATCATCACTGACGGAGACTTGAGAAGAATGTTAGGTAAAACGCTCGATATTCAGTCACTTCGAGCAAAGGATATTATGTCGGTCAATCCAAAAACTATTTCAAAAGAAGAATTTGCCATTCGTGCCCTGAATCTGATGCGCAATCATAATATTACCCAATTAGTCGCTTTGGATGAGGGTAAAATCGCTGGTTTTGTCCATATTCATGATTTGATGAAAGAAGGAATAGTCTAACCCAGCATG
>CAYTXN010000008.1:4074-27260 GCA_964441195.1 uncultured Limnohabitans sp. | reverse complement strand
GGCCAGGTGGAGTTTATTCCCAATACTTGGATATGAATGGTCAATACATGGTGTTCACAAACGACCGGCCGGGAGGAGATCCGGAAGTGGAAAGCGAATACATCTATACAACTTTTTACTATCAAGGAGAGGCAGGAAAGGATATTTCTATGCTGGGGGCTTTGACTGCTTGGGGAAAAAATCAAGAAGCAAAAATGGATTACGATCCCAAAAGTGGAGTCTACAGTACCTCCATTCTCATGAAGCAGGGATGGTATGATTATCATTATGCCATTAAATCAGAAGATGGCTATGACTCCGAACCGATTGAAGGAAGCTTTTTTGAAACAGAAAATGAATATGAGATCTTAGTCTACTATCGAGCCTTGGGTTCGCGATACGACCAACTGGTGGGCTACGTTTATCTTCAGCCCAACAGAAGAAGGATCTAAAAAAAAAAACCTCTCGATTTGAGAGGTTTTGATTTTTATAATTCTTCAGGAAGTTGTTCAGATTCACCTTCACCTTCTTCAGTCGGCGCTACATTCTGTCTTACTCTTTCTGTCGGTTTGTAAGGAACAAATCCCTCTCTTTTAAACTTGTAAGTCGTAGTTCTGTTTGCGCCAGAAGGGTGGTTTGCTAAATCCAGCATTCCAAATCCTTTGTGAGTGAATGCTCCTAAACCACATTTGAATACGAAATCCTGAACCTCAGGCGCTGCATAAAGTGTGAATGGAAGAGTGTAACCTCTTACTTCGTACTTCACGTCCATGTCGTATACTGCATAGATTCGGGCAAATTTCTTTTGCTGCTCTTTCAGTTTGTTGACATAAACCATGTCAGGAACTACCTGAAACTTGAAGAAGGATTCCATCTGCTCAGGAGTGTACCAGCCCGATTTTTCCATTCGGGTCAAAGTAGACTCATAAAGAAGATCGGAAAACTCATCGCTATCCGGATTGATAAATCGCTTACCAGCTTCTTCATTGAAAGCAGGAGTGATTAATACAAGCGGGGAAATACACACGAACTTGTTATTGGTCTCGAGCGTAGGCTCAGTTTCCAATTCCGTGTATTCCGGCGATAAGATCAAGTTGCCGAGTTCAATTTTTGGCGTAGCAAAAACCTGCTCTAGCAAGTAATCCATGAAGTCTTCACTTTGTGAAGATAGGACTAGGGTCACCAGACTGGAATAATAATGCAAGCCACTTCTACTAACTTTTGTTTGGCCCTTGAGACCAGAAAAGTTAAAGAAGTTGTAGTTGAAGAATTCTTCTCTTCCTCCTTTCACAATTAGCCCCTTGAGGAATTGCGCCAGGATATACTGGTGATGAAAAGGCAAATAGGAGCCTTTGTTCTTAAGTGAAAATATAAGTCTAACTCTCACGGTGATTTAAAAATAAAATGAGACAAATAATGAACTAAAATACTTACGTGTTTGGGTGTATAAGCGAGGGTAAAAGTACAAATAAATTTCAAAAAAAGTTAAACGTTGAACCTAAAATGCATAATATCCCCATCTTTGACAACGTATTCCTTTCCTTCAATTGAAATTTTTCCATTTTCTCTGCATCCAGCTTCATTTTTGAATTGTTGGTAGTCAGCTAGTTTGATTACTTCTGCTTTGATAAATCCTCGCTCAAAATCAGTATGAATTACTCCGGCTGCTTGTGGAGCTTTCCATCCTTTTTTGATGGTCCAGGCCCGAACTTCCTGAACACCGGCTGTGAAATAGGTGATTAGGTCCAGAAGAGTGTAAGCACCTGAGATCAATCGGTTCAATCCACTTTCCTCAAGTCCATATTCCGAAAGAAACATCGCCTTTTCTTCAGCATCGTCAAATTCTGCGATTTGGGATTCAATTGCTGCGCAAAGAAGAATCACTTCTGCGTTTTCCTCTTTTACTTTCTCTTTAAGCGTATCGACGAATTTGTTGCCGGTGATAATACTTCCCTCATCCACATTAGCCACGTACAACACTGGCTTAATTGTCAACAAATGAAGATCTCTCACCGCTTCCAGCTCTTCTTTGTCGGCTTCTATGGCACGGGCGTTCAATCCTGATGTCAATCCCTGTTTAAACCGATTAAGAATTTCAAGTTCGACCCTAGCTTTTGCATCTCCTGCTTTGGCGATCTTTTCTACCTTTTGGATTTTCTTTTCCACAGATTCCAGATCCTTCAACTGAAGTTCTGTATCGATCACTTCCTTGTCAAAAATCGGATCAACTCCGCCAGCCACGTGAACAATATTGTCATCCTCGAAGCAACGTATCACGTGAATGATCGCATCCACCTCCCGAATATTAGCCAGGAATTTGTTTCCAAGACCTTCACCCTTTGAAGCACCTTTCACCAGACCTGCTATATCGACAAACTCGATGATAGTTGGTACCACACGCTGTGGACTGACAAGGCCTTCTAAGATTTGAAGTCGCTTATCTGGAACGGAGACTACACCTACGTTAGGCTCGATGGTACAGAAAGGGAAGTTTGCTGCTTCTGCTTTGGCGCTGGAAAGCGCATTAAACAAGGTGGATTTTCCAACATTTGGAAGCCCAACAATGCCACATTGTAATGCCATTAATTCGTTGCTTTAATTTTAAATATTCGATAGGATTTGTACCCTCTGAAGAACTCCAATACGGAGACTCGGAATATGGTATAAACCGGGATTGCAAAGATCATCCCAAGGATACCTGCGATTTTTGCCCCGGCAAAGATAATAACAAATATCTCAAGCGGATGCGCCTTTACTGTTTTGGAGAAAATCATAGGCTGGAGTATCACATTATCAGTGAGTTGTACTACAGCAAAAACTGATAATATCTTGAAAAGAAAATAAGTGTACTCTGCGTCACTTGAAAATGTACCTGTTGATATGCCTACAATGATCCCGAAAACAGAACCAAGAATTGGGCCGGCGTAGGGGATAAGGTTGGCCACAGCCGCAAATAAGGCGATGGTCAAGGCGTATTCCACCCCGGCAAGAGTAAGTCCCAAGCTTGCAATGGAAAATATAAACAGCATCTGGATCAATAGCCCGAACAGATAATTGGATAGCAGCTTTTCCACCTTAGTAAATGTGGCTACAGACAATTCGAAATATGCATTTGGAATCAGGTTCAATAAATTTCTGCGCAAAAGTCCATTTTCCAGTAAAAGGAAAAATGTAATAAATCCAACAGCCATAATCCCGATCAGCAAACTACTGGTCAAATTGATCAATCCACTAATAAATCCTCCAAAATCAAACGTCTTTATAAAATCTATTATGGAAGTTTTCAATTCTTCGAAAAGTGACCCAGGTTTGTTTTCTACGAGTTGATAGCGCATAAGAAGGCGTTCTACGCGTCCTATGGGTTCTTGAACCTGGAGATAGATGCCTTCAAGGTCCATTTCGGAAAGGATGAGTAACTGGTTGTTAATCAGTGGTAAGAACATCAGACTTAGGAGAAAAATCAACAAAACGATGGAGGCATAGGAAATAAGCACCGCCAACCATCTAGGTATATGCTGTTTTACTAGATGAAAATCATTTAATCGGTTGGTTAACGGTCGGAGTAACGCTGCAAAAATCAGCGAGAGGATGAGATATAAGGTGATATTGGAAAAATACCAACCAAACAGTAGAAATACTGCAAGGAAAAGAATTAGATAAATGAAAAACCTCTGCATAGCTACAAAAGAAAAGGAGGCCTTGGCCTCCTCAAATATACTTTAATCAACTTTGGATTTGCAATCACCAAATGGGTTGATCTATTCCCACTTTAATTCATCGTTAATTTCACTTTCAGAATCTTCCTTTTCGTATTGAGCGAAATCAACTTCAGGCATTAATTCTTCCTTCAAGTGGTCCACTGTCTCATTGAGCGCATTGACGAATTTGAAAAAATCTTCTTTGTAGAGAAAGATTTTGTGCTTTTCATACGTAAAACCATCACCGTTTATTCTTCTTTTACTCTCAGTGATGGTGAGATAATAGTCATTGGCTCGAGTGGACTTAATATCAAAAAAATAAGTTCTCTTTCCAGCTTTTACTTTTTTTGAGAAGATTTCTTCTCTGTCATATCCTCGGGAATCTTCCACAGTGCTTTCTGATTTAGGGTTGGGTTGTACTAAATAGTGAGATAAAGTAAAACAAAACCCATGTAGAATTCAAAAATGAACCTTGATTTTTTTTGAAGCGATTTCCCAAAAACTGTATGAGATGTCAAAAAAAAGAAATGAGTGTAGGTTTTTAGGAAACAAAAGAGTGGTTATATTACCACTCTTATTCTCCATGCATGAATGCCTTTTTGGCAAGCAGTTCTTCTTCTGTTTCACGATGTTCAGGATCATCTACACAGCAATCCACTGGGCATACTGCAGCGCACTGGGGCTCCTCGTGAAATCCGTTGCACTCGGTGCATTTTGCTGTCACGATGTAATAAAATTCGTCTGAAACCGGCTCTTGCTTCTCAGTAGCATTTACTACTGATCCATCTTCGAGAGTCACTTGTTTGAGCGCAGTTCCTCCGCCCCAAGTCCACTCGACTCCGCCTTCGTAAATTGCTGTATTTGGACATTCAGGTTCGCATGCACCACAATTGATGCATTCGTCTGTAATCATTATTGCCATGGTTCAATCAATTAAGTCCCCAAAAGTACAATCTCGATAGCTCCAAGGCAATAAAAAGTTGTCATACTAATTAATTTAATTTTATTCCAAGCTTAAGTGGTTTTGGTACCTTTGCAAAATGACAGCAAGATTATCGCTAGCCGAAAGGATTGAGGCTTTTAGCCTGTTGGGTAAATTGATTAATGACCTTGACACCGAAGAAGAAGAGGATCTTTTTCGTAGAGCCAATAATCAAAATAGCTGGTTTACAGAGGTTTCAATGAAGTCAGCTTTAGAGGGTTTTTCCAAATTTCTTGATAAGCAAAAGATAGAAAATTGGCTTTCTTCCTATCAAATTCCTGAAGTTTCCCAGCCTCAAAAAGTTGGAATTTTGATGGCTGGAAACATTCCTGGTGTTGGGTTTCATGATTTGATGTGCGTGCTGATTTCCGGACACATCGCCGTTCCTAAGCTCAGTTCTGCAGATTCTTTCTTTTCAAATTGGCTGATTCAGAAACTTATCCAAGTGGAACCAAGGCTGGAAAAATACATTCAAATTGAGGAGATGCTAAAAGGTATGGATGCTTATATCGCTACGGGCAGTGATAATTCCGCCCGCTATTTCAATTATTATTTCGGCAAATATCCAAGCATCATCCGCGCAAATCGTACTTCAGTGGCAATTTTAACCGGAGAGGAAAGTGATGAAACCTTGGATAAATTGGGCAAGGATATTTTCCTCTATTTTGGACTAGGCTGCAGAAATGTCTCCAAGATATATGTCAAAGACGTGGAACATCTACAGCATTTTTTGGATGTGATGGAAAAGTTTAAGTGGGTTGCACTGAATCATAAGTATCTCAATAACTACGAATACATCAAATCAATCTACTTGGTTAACAGCGAGCCTCATTTGGATAATGGCTTCCTGATTCTCAGAGAAAGTTCAGAACTCGTTTCACCGATTAGTGTGCTTTTTTATGAAGTGTATGAAACGACTGAAAAACTTCTTCAAGAGCTATATTCGAAAGAGTCGAAAATTCAGTGTATCGTAGGAGATGCAGAAGTAATCCCTGGAGCGATTCCTTTTGGAGAAGCTCAATATCCCGAACCTTGGGATTATGCCGATAAGGTAGATACCATGAAATTCCTATTAGAACTTAATTAATCCTAGCTTTCGTTTGATCTTCTGCCATTGGGATCGTCACGCAGAATTTTGATCCTTCATCCAAAATGGACTCAACAGAAAAGGTGCCGCCATTTTTCAAAATACTCTCCCGGACCAATAACAGTCCGAGGCCTGTTCCCGTCTCGTTTGCCTGACCTCGAGTCGTGAATGAAATTCCCGCGTTTAATTTCCTGAGATTTTCTTCTGAAATCCCAACTCCAGAATCCTCCACGCAAATCTTCAGTGTTTTTTCTTTTGTCTCACAAGTGACCAAAATTTTCGAATTCAAATTGGAGAATTTAATCGCATTTGAGATCAAATTCCGTACAATCAACTCTAGCATATCCTTATCAGCGAAAGCCCAAGTATTTTCAAAGCCTTGAAGTTCGATTTCGATTGATTTTTCGATGGCTATTCTAGCGAGAAGATTTTTTTGACCAGTGACTAGTCTATTCAAATCAAGGGATTGGCGCTGAATGTATTCTCCTCGAAGTTGAGAGCTTGTCCAAGCCAATAGATTTTCTAAAAGCAAGGCTACGTTTTCCATGTTTTTGGAGATTTCAGGTAGCATATCCAAAAACTCCTCCTTGGTGACAAGACCATTTTGGGTATGATAAATAAGCTCTTTTACGCCAAAGACTGGACCTTTTAAATCATGAGAAATGATACTGAAAAATTTATCCTTGAGATCATTTAACTGCTGAAGTTCAGTTGTTTGTTTTTTTAGTTGTTCATTCGTTTTTATTTGATCTGTGATGTCGTCAAGAAGTAATAAGACCCCCATTGCCAGAGATTTATAATCTGAGATTTGGACAGATTCAATTCTAAAAAACCGTTCGACATCATTTATTTTCACCTGACTATCGATGGTTTTTAATTCTTTATCCCGGATTAATCTTTGGATTTCATCGCTTTCTGAAAAGATGAAAGTGATGGGTTGACCAATTTTTATTTTTTCAGGATGTAAGAAAAACGCTTTTGCAGCCTCATTGAAATCCACCAATTTATCTCGGTGATCAAAAACCAAAACTCCACGAGTCATTATTTCCAGGATTTTATCCCGAGCTACAGGCTTCAAGTTGAGAAGGTTGAAACGGAGGATGGAAATCGCTATAAAGATGTAAGTAAATAGAAAGGCATATGGGGTTAGATCCAATCCTTCGTAGGGTTTGATCCATGAAAACTGATAGAATACGTTAATCAATAAAGGGAAAAGTCCACCAAGTATCAAAAGTCTCGTTTGACTCTTGAAATGCTGATTTGCAAAGCGAAACCTCCTCCAAAGAATTACTGTTCCCAGAAAATAAAAGAAATAGGAATAGGCAATTTGAACAGGATACCAAACTCCCTTTTCAATTCCTAAAATCGGAAATGGCCCGGAAGTGATTAACCAATTGCTTTTGTAATGAAGGTGATGCCAGTCATTTGTCAGCACAATCAAATAGGTGATCAGCGGGAGAATAAAAATGGAAGGGTAAATCCACTGCTTATTTGAAGTATCGTATTCGGTGTATTTCAAAGTAAAAACTAACCAGCAAGAAGGCGCCAATACTAAACCGATGTATTGTATTTTGGTCCAGAAAAGCATAGTCTCGACGGTTTGAGAAGCTAGTTCGATTCCGTAAAAAAAGCCCCAAATCGAAAATGAACCCATCGCAAAAACAATCCATCTTACGGAATCCTCTAATTTGAGACCGATGAAGACAGAAAGTCCTCCTACCAGTAGACTCGATAAAATCAGTGTTAATGCGTACGGATTAAGAATGATCTCCACGTTAACCAATTTGACTCACTAGGGGTCTCCAAGTTTGAGTTTAAAATTCAATATTAAACCTTAAAATTAAACTAAAAAAATGTGGAGAAAATCACAGATCAAAAATCAGCTTGGCCCATTAGTCTCGCCCTTTGGCCTAGTTTTGTTACTTACTTTTTTCACGTTCCTATTGGTATTTTTTGGCCCTGCTGAAGATAAAGGTTCAAGTGGATCTAAGCTAATTCAGGCCTTTGGGTTTTGGCAAAATGGCTTCTTTGGTTTGTTGGGTTTTACCTTGCAAATGATGATGATCTTGGTTTTTGGATACGCTTTGGCAATTTTTAAACCGGTCAATTTATTTCTAAGAAGAATTTCAGAAGTGCCAAATACATTGGTTTCTGCTGTCTTGCTAACGGCGTCTATTACCATGATTTCTGGTTTGCTCAATTGGGGATTCGGATTGATAGCCGGAGCAGTGCTTGCCCGATTTATGCATGAGGCTTTGCGAGCAAAAGGGCAAAAATCCAACCCGGCTCTTTTGGCTGCCTCGGGATATCTCGGCATGGGCATTTGGCACGGAGGACTCTCAGGTTCGGCTCCTTTGAGCGTGGCAGAGGCAGGTCATTTTCTTGAAGAAAAAGTAGGAGTGATTCCGGTAGAATCAACCATTTTTTCAGACTTCAATTTATTCACAACACTTGGACTGTTTCTGATTTTCATAGCTGTTGCCTGGCTTTTGGCTGGATCAAGCAGCAATATATCTGAGTCTTCTGAATCTTTGGTGATCAACCCTTTAGACTCTGGAATGGACAATTACCTTGCAAGAATTGCAGGGATGGCAATGATTCTTGTGATCATAGTTGGGGTAATATTTGAGGAGGATAGAGGACTTGGCTTTATTTCCCTCAATTGGGTGAATTTTCTGCTTTTTTCATTGACTTTGATTGCTTACAGAAGTACTGCAAACTTTTCAAGTGCTGTAGCCAGCGGACTGAAAAGCTCCGCTGATATATTTATCCAGTTCCCATTTTATGCAGGAATATTAGGTCTAATCACAGATTCTGGGCTTTTAACCACTTTTGCAAATTTTGGGGCAGAGATGGCAAACCCAGAAATGTTTCCACTTTTTACTTTCTTCAGTGCCGCATTGGTTAATCTATTTGTGCCTTCAGGTGGGGGGCAATTGGCTATTCAGGGACCGATTATTTTTGAAACTGCTGCCGTATTAGGCCTGGATAGAGGGAAAATGATCATGGTTTTTGCCTATGGTGATCAAATCACCAATCTTTTGCAACCTTTTTGGGCTCTCCCGCTTTTGGCAATTACTGGAGTTTCCGTAAGGAAAATTTTCCCCTACACACTCATTTTCTTTTTGGCGGGATTAATTTGGTTGGGTATATGTATTTTCTGGATTTTTTGAAATATCCAGATGTTCAAATGTTGGAAAAGAGGTACAAACCCTCCAATCCTGTTTGCACTCGATTACCTTTTCTGAGGGCTTTTTGCTATATTCGCAGTAGTAAAAATCGAACCTTTTATCCACTTAAATATCCAAAATAATGGCTTTTGATATCGATATGATCAAAGCGGTGTACGCCCGGTTTCCGGAGCGAATAGCTGCAGCACGTAAAGCTGTAGGGAAACCACTGACTCTGACAGAAAAAATTCTTTATGCTCACTTGAGTGAAGGTGCTGCTTCTCAGGCATATAAAAGAGGAGCCTCTTACGTTGAATTCCAGCCTGATCGAGTAGCGATGCAGGATGCTACAGCACAAATGGCCTTGCTACAATTTATGCAAGCCGGAAGAGATCAAGTCGCTGTCCCATCCACGGTACATTGTGATCACCTGATTCAGGCAGAAGTTGGGGCTATAAAAGATCTATCAAAAGCCAAAGATAAAAACCGAGAAGTTTATGATTTTTTAGCTTCTGTATCCAATAAATATGGAATCGGATTCTGGAAACCAGGAGCCGGAATCATTCACCAAGTTGTTTTGGAGAATTACGCTTTCCCTGGCGGAATGATGATCGGAACCGATTCACATACACCGAATGCAGGTGGCCTTGGAATGGTTGCAATTGGAGTTGGCGGTGCCGATGCCTGTGACGTAATGGCTGGACTTGCTTGGGAGTTGAAATTCCCAAAACTCATCGGTGTGAGATTGACCGGGAAAATGTCAGGTTGGACTTCAGCGAAAGATGTCATTTTGAAGGTGGCAGGAATTCTTACCGTGAAAGGTGGAACGGGCGCTATTGTAGAATATTTCGGAGAAGGAGCTCGTTCGCTTTCAGCAACCGGAAAAGGAACAATATGTAACATGGGTGCCGAGATCGGTGCGACGACTTCGATCTTTGGATATGATCAGAAATCCGCTGCATACTTCCAAGGTACTGGTCGTGCAGATATAGCCGCCTTAGCCGATTCGATTGCAGAACACCTCACTGGTGACGAAGAAGTTTATTCCAACCCAGAAGCCTATTTTGACCAAGTGATCGAAATCAACCTTTCTGAATTGGAGCCTCACGTTAATGGACCATTTACTCCGGATTTGGCTTGGCCAATCTCTAAATTTGCGGCAGCTGTCAGAGAAAATGGCTGGCCTGCAAAACTTGATGTGGGATTGATTGGATCTTGTACCAACTCTTCCTACGAAGATATTTCCAGAGCTGCTTCTTTGGCTCAACAAGCGGTCGACAAAAAATTATTAGCAAAATCAGAATACACGATCACTCCAGGTTCTGAGCAGGTTCGATTCACAGTAGAGCGTGACGGATTTTTAGACACCTTCGGCAAGATGGGCGGCGTAGTGCTTGCTAATGCTTGTGGACCTTGCATCGGTCAGTGGGCTCGTCATGGTGCCGATAAACAGGAGAAAAACTCCATCATCACATCCTTCAACAGAAACTTTGCGAAGCGTGCTGATGGTAATCCGAATACGCATGCTTTTGTAGCTTCTCCTGAAATTGTGACAGCTTTGGCTATTGCAGGTAATTTGACATTCAATCCACTTACAGATACTTTGATCAATGCGGATGGAAATGCAGTGAAATTGGATGAACCAACTGGATTAGAACTTCCTACTAAAGGATTTGCTGTGGAAGATGCTGGCTTTCAAGCGCCTGCTGAAGATGGGTCTAAAGTTACAGTTTTGGTCGACCCCAATTCAGATCGTCTTCAATTACTCGAGTCGTTTACTCCTTGGGAAGGCACGGACTTGAAAGGTTTGAAACTTCTAATTAAAGCTAAAGGCAAGTGTACAACTGACCATATCTCTATGGCCGGACCGTGGTTGAAGTATAGAGGTCATTTGGATAATATCTCCAATAACATGCTCATTGGCGCTGTCAACTATTTCAATGAATCAACCAACAGTGTCAAAAATCAATTGACAGGAGAATATGGTGAAGTTCCTGCGACGCAGCGAAATTACAAACAGCATGGAATCGGATCCATTGTGGTGGGGGATGAGAACTACGGCGAAGGATCATCCAGAGAGCATGCAGCGATGGAACCAAGGTTCCTTGGTGTTCGTGCGATCCTTGTGAAGTCTTTTGCACGTATTCACGAGACGAATTTGAAAAAGCAGGGAATGCTTGCCTTGACTTTTGCAAATCCATCTGATTATGAGCTGATTCAGGAAGATGACATGATAGATATCGTTGGCTTGACTTCGTTTGCTCCAGGAAAACCACTTCAGGTTGTCTTGAATCATGAAGATGGTACAACCGATACGATTACTGTCAATCATACCTATAATCAAGGTCAGATTATGTGGTTCAAGGCAGGTTCAGCATTGAATCTGATCAAGGCTGCAATAGGTAAATAAAACCCTATAAGCCGCGGTCTTCAGACCGCGGCTTTTTATTTTTTTACAAGATGAATTATTCGAATTCTTTTAAAATCTTCCCAATTCTATTCTTCAGTATTGGGATTTTTAATATCTCATTTGCTCAGGAAAAAATTGAAAGAGAGATAGGAATAAAACCCCGCGAAGTTCCTACTGCCGCGAGAGATTGGCTGAAAGATGCTTTTGAAGAAGTCAAAAGACCAAAATGGTACCTTGAATTTTCTCAAAACGGAAAATCATACGAAGCAAAATTTAACTACCAAGGTCATTTTCATAGTGTAGAGTTTGATTCCCTGGGAAATATCCAAGACGTCGAAATTGAAATAAAGGAATCAGAGGTTCCAGCGGAAGTTTGGAATGAGATCCAATCTTATTTTGATTCTGAATACAGACAAGTGAAAGTGGAAAAAATCCAACGGCAACTCACTGGATCAGAATCTGACTTGGAAGATTTTTTTGATGAGGACGAAGACGAGGGAATTGTCACGCGGTATGAGATTGTGTTTCAAGGTAAACAAGAGCTTTGGGAACTTTGGGAGGCTCTTTTTGATGATTCGGGTAAGTTTCTGTCAATACTGAGGGTGCAAATTCGAGCGGCCGACAATTTGATTTTTTGATGAGAAGGATAGTTATTTTACTGAATCTCATTTTTCTAAGTGGAAGTTTATCCGCTCAGGAAAGCAAGGTCTTTTTCACCGGGATTTTTCCAGAGATTTCACTGACCAAGAAAATCAGTCAACTAGATAAACTGAATTTCAAGATTGAAAATCAGGAGGTGATTTTTGACAATAGAGATTCTGAATTTGAAAATCCTCAGTTTACCCATTACCGCACAGATTTAATGGTGTTTTTGGATAGAAGTATTCGTCCCGGAGTGAGTGTTGCATTGGGTGTATTTCACAGATTCCAGGATAATGAGGACGGGAATAGAATAATCCAGCAGCTTGCCATCCTTCAACGGATGCGAAATCTGAGGATCAATCATAGAATGAGGACCGACCAGACTTTTACTAGAAATAACGACTTGGAAGTACGGGTAAGGTATCGACTTTCAGTGGAGGTTCCTTTGGAGGGTGCGGAGGTAGATCCTAAGGAATTTTATATGGTATTCTCTGATGAACCTATTCTAAGTTATCAAGGCGAGGGGTTTGAAATTGAAAATCGGGCTGTAATAGCACTTGGAAAACTGTTCAATAGTCAAGAAAAGCTGGAATGGGCGGTGGATTATCGTACCGATGGTTTTATTCAAGAAGGCTTTAGAACCCGCCTATGGGCGAAAATTAGTTATTACTATAATTTTTAGAGAAAAAAACTGTATTCAAAAAGTTAAAAATTTGCTATGAAATACAAATTGCTGTATGTTTACTGAAATTTAAAGAGGAGGACTTCCTTCTAAATTCAAGAAATTACGACAATTTCATTTCGATGCAGGACAAGGGTATAAACAGTACGTTCAAAAAGATCATTTATGAGTCATCAGAAATGGTCTTTCTTGCTGATGATTCCTATCCGTATTCAATTTTTTATGCCAATGAATCCTTCGAGGAGGAATTGGGCGAATCCCTAAAAGAAAGAACTTTAGTTGGACTTGGGCTGGATATCAATGCCTATATTTTCAAGGAAGAGCTCATTCTTTCTCATGGGAAAAAAGATTATTCCTTCAAACTTGAATTACCTCAGGATAGTGGTTCTAATTATTTCCTTTTTTATAAAGGAAGAGAAGTGAAAACTCACGGTCTGCCGAGCCGAAAAGAAGCCTACCAGTTTTTTACTTCCAAACTTGACCTCATTGCGATCGGGAAATATGATCATCTTACCTATCTGAATTCCACAGTAACTTCAGTACTTGGCTATGAAGTAGAAGAATTATTAAACACTAACCTTTGCCCTTTTATCCATCAAGAGGACCTAACCGAAATTCAGAAAATCTGGAAGACGAGTCAAAAAAGTCAGGAAGTTGTTTTTTGCGAACTCAGATTTCTGGGTAAGGATAAGACTTATCGACATTTGGAGTGCTCCGTTCAATTCAATCCGGAGACCTTTTTTGTGATTGCGAGAGACATTTCACTTCGATATAATCAAGTGAAAAATGATAAAAAACTTGATTCCCTACTTGATGAGGTTCCTGAGTTGACCAAATCAGGTAAATGGAAACTTGATGTCGAAAATGAAAAAGTGTTTTTTGAGCCTTCTTGCGAAAAAATCCTTGAAAAACTCATTGGAAAAGACTTCAATTTGGATATGCTCCAAAAGAAGTTTTTTATCCAGATAAAAGATTCAATAAAAGCCGCAAACTCCCAAGGAGAATTTGCTGGAGAGATTTGGATATCCAATAATGAAAAGGTGGGGTTCTCGGCCTTTATTCCGGAAGAAGACCTATCAACTGTCTTTGGGGTAATCTGGGATGACAGCCAAAGCAAAAAGATCCAAAATGAGTTAGATTTCCATCAGCAGGCTTTGATGGAATGTCCAGAAGCTATGATGATTGTCAAGCCTAGTGGACAGGTTGTCTTGGCAAACCAAATGGTGATAGAATTATTTGGCCTTGAAAAAAAAGCCAAAATTTCTCATTTGGAAGAGTTAAATGTCTTATTTGAAGAAACCTATGACTGGTCTGAGTGGATCAATTCCCCTTCAGATGACACTTCAATTTCGAGATTTTCCACTCTTTTAATCAATGAAAAAGGCAAACAGTTAACCTTAGAAGTGGCTGTTAGCAAAATGCAATTCAACCAATCTGAATACGTCACACTTTCTTTTAGAAATATTTCCGAAAAAATAAATTTGGAGAAGAAAGTAGAGGCAAGTAGCAACTTCTTGATGAATCTTACAGATCAGGTTCCGGGAGGATTGTACCAGATGGTTTTGAATTCGGAAGGTGAAATGAGCTTCTCGTTTCTCTCCAAAGGAATTGATTCTGTGCTAGGATTGTCATCTCAAAAAATCCAGGAGTTCACAGATATATCTTCTGCCATTTCCAAAGTTCATCCACTGGATCTGCCTCAGGTAATTATGTCTTCGGTGGCATCTGCTCGCAAAATGGAACCTTGGCAGTGTCAATTCCGAGTCAAATCCGGAGAAAATAATCAGGATTATCGTTGGATTCTTGGTGCTGCAAGACCACAAGCTTTGGAAAATGGAGACATGGTCTGGTATGGATATTTGACGGATATTTCCAAACAAAAGGAATTCGAAGCGAAGCTGGATGAAGCAAGAATGGCAGCGGAAAAAGCCAATCAGATAAAATCAGACTTCCTGTCTATGATCAGCCATGAATTGAGAACTCCGCTCAATGCCATCTCTGGGTCAGTTTATTCGCTTTTCCATGAGGATCCAACAGCTTCACAGAAGTCTGCCTTGAATACCATTAATTTCGCAGTGGATAATTTGATCATCATGATCAATGATCTTCTTGATTTTCAGAAAATTGAAGCTGGAAAACTCACAATTGAGCAAGTTCCTTTTAACTTAAAAAATATCTTGGATCAAGTGTTGAAGGGGTTATCCTTCCATGCCAAAGACAGCAAAAACAATTTGAATCTTCATCTTTCTGAGGGGCTTGACATTTCTGTAAAAGGCGACAAAACCCGGCTTTCACAAATCATGAACAACTTGATCACCAATGCACTCAAGTTTACCAACGAAGGAAATGTGGACGTGAAAATCGATTTTCTCGGGCAAGTAAGGAATAAAGTAAAAATCTATTTCGAAGTAAAAGACACCGGGATTGGAATCGCTCCTGAGCATCAGGAAAAGATTTTCGATGACTTCGATCAAGTGAAACCGACCTTTAGTTCAAAATATGGTGGAACGGGTCTTGGATTATCCATTACCAGAAAGCTCCTGAATTTGATGGGAGGAAAAATTGGATTGGAATCTCAGGTTGGAGTAGGTAGTAGATTCTTTTTTGAATTAGAATTTGATCTCGCTGAAGTAGAGAAAGTCATACCTTCAAACAATGAAAATCGCACGCAATCCTTTGAAGGACTTCATCTTCTGATGGCAGAGGACAATGAGGTGAATGCTTTGGTTTTGGGGAAAATCATTAAAAAATGGGGCTACACTTTTGAGCGAGTGCACGATGGGAAAGAGGCAGTGGATGCAATGCGAAGTGGAAAATATGATTGCGTTTTGATGGATATTCAAATGCCTGTCATGGACGGATTTGAGGCAACCATAGAGATCAAAAAGTTTTCTTCCACTCCTGTGATTGCGCTTACAGCTGCTGCCAAACTTGAAATCATGGAACGAATTGACGCTTGTGAATTCGAAGGTTTTGTCGCTAAGCCAATCGATGCCGCTGAACTTTTGAAGAAGATCAAAGAAGTGATCGCGGAGAAAAGCTATAAGGCCTGAGCCTTTTGCAAGTATTCATCAACCAAATCCATTTCAGGATAATCTTGGCCGAGTTGAGCCAAGTATTGCAAGGCTGAGATTTTATCGCCTTTCATGACATAGTAAATCCCCTTGTTTCTTAATGCAAAAGGATTTTTTGAGTCCATCTGAATGCTTTGATTGATAAGATCGATTGCTTCCTCAGGTCTATTCAGGAATAAGAGGTATAATCCTTTATTGTTGTAGAAGTAGGCTTGTCTGTTGTTTAGCGTGATTGCCTTTTCCACCGCAATTAAAGCTTCTTGAAAGTTGCCTTCATCAAAGAGAATCATAGATCTGAGATTGTGCAAATTTGGTTCGGAAGGGTTTAATTCCTCAGCTTTGGAAAGTATAGTTTTGGCTTCATCGAATTGTTTTTGATAGTACAATATGGTGGCTTGATTGACCAATAGATCTGAATTTGCAGGGTCGAGATCTGAAGCCCTTTTAAATGCTTCAAGCGCCGCCGTGAAATCTTTCAGCTTTTCCTGACTCAGCCCAGTCAAAAAATAGGACTTCCAGTTTTCTGAGTCGAGCTTCAGCAGTCGATCCGAGTCTTCCCGAGCTTTATAAAATTCCCCATTGTCCAAGTAGCTCAGACCTCTCTGAAATATCGCTTCAAAATACGTTGGATTAAATTTAATCGCGAGGTTGAGATCTGCGATAGTTTCTTCAAGCTCATTGAGTCGGAGATGGGCCATTGCTTTATTGAAATAGGCATCAGCATAAGTAGAGTCCATGCTGATCGCTTCATTGTAAAAGGCTATGGCAGATTTTGGATCATTTTCCTGAAGCTTTTCATTTCCTTTCAAAAGGAACCTTCCCTTTTTGGTTTCATCAGTATCACAGCTGATTAGTGAGAAAAAAGTAAGGGCAAATATGAATTTATTCCGTATTCTCATTTTTTGGTTTATCCTTTTTTTCGTTTTTTTCTTCACCTAAAAGCAACGCAAAGGGCTTGGTGTTTTCGCTTAACTCAAATATTTCCCGAAGGATCGCCATAGTAGGAATCACCAAAATCATTCCTGCCACTCCCCATATTGCTGCACCGACTAATAATCCAAGGAAGGTTATGAATGCATTTAGGTTTACATTTCCTCCGACAATTTTTGGCGTCAGGAAATTCCCCTCTACCATCTGAATAACTTGATAGATGACCAAAACAGCGATTGGATAAAACAAGCTGTCCATTGTCAAAAACGAATACACAATTGGAAGTAGGACTCCAAAGAATGGACCTACATAAGGGATTATATTCAAGACGGCACCGATGATTCCAAAGAAAATGGCATGCTTGATCCCCAAAATCGAATAAGCGGTAATATTTAGGATTGCCAAAATGACCATCACTTTTCCTACCCCTGCGATGTAGTTAAGAATTACTTTTCGAAGATTGGATATTCTCATTTTCACTAGGGCAGGATCCCTGTCTTGATAGATGGCTACCATCATATCTGTCAGGTGATCCCGATAGAGCAGGAAGAAAAACATAAATACTGGAATGAGTACCAATCCTGACATCGACCCTATTGCATTTAGCCCAAAAGCGGAAATACTCGAACTGTTTTTATTAAGTAGCTCCACAAAGTATTTTGATTCTGCCTTTTCAGCTAGGTTCTCATTAAATCCAAAAGTGTCAGAAGTCCAGGTGTCAATGTCTTCTGCCATAGTCACTAGCCTTTCGGATACGTTGTTAAAATCCTTGGTAAAACTCACCACATTACCAATGATGAAACTGATTAGTCCTGCCGCAATTGTAATCATTACCAAGAGCGAAATGACACAGGATAGCGTTCGTGGTACTTTATATTTTTCCAAGAACATACTGAGTGGTGTAAAAAGTATGGCGAAAAATCCTCCCATAAAAAGCGGAATCAGAAGACTTTTTCCCACAATCAGAAAAAAGACCAGCACTATAATAAACGCCATAACTGAAAGTGCTTTCAGGTATGCATGTGTAATCATAGGTCTAGATTCCATAAATAGTAGTTTGATCTTGTAAAAAGATAGGGTTATTCCTCTGGTTTTACAATTAAGCCAAAACCAGCCCAGATCTCTTCAGCAAGGCTTCAGGCTTAGGTTCCCTGCCTCGGAATCGCTTATACAGAATTGAAGGGTGCTCTGTTCCTCCCGCCGAAAGAATATTCTTCTGAAAAGAATATGCCGTTTCTTGGTCAAAAACCCCCTTTTCTAAGAACAATTCAAACGCGTCAGCATCCAAAACCTCAGCCCATTTGTAGCTATAGTAGCCGGATGAATATCCGCCTTGGAAAATATGAGAAAAGCTGGTGCTTGCCATACATCCTGGTACTTTGGGAAGTAATTCGGTTTTTTCCATCACTTTATCCTCAAATTCCCCAATGTGAGCAATCGAATTAGGGTCCTGACTATGGTATGCCATGTCCAGCAAAGCAAAACTAATCTGTCGCATAGTCATATAACCCTGTTGAAAATTTGACGCCTTTTTGATCTTTTCAATCAGTTCCTCTGGGATTTTTTCGCCAGTTTGGTAATGGTTAGCAAAAAGATCAAGACACTCTTTTTCGTAGCACCAGTTTTCAAAAATCTGAGACGGAAGTTCTACGAAGTCCCAAAAGACACTGGTCCCTGTGAGTGACTCATAGTTTCCTTTGGCTAGCATTCCATGAAGTGCATGTCCAAATTCATGGAAAAGAGTTGTGACTTCATTAAATGTCAGCAGGCTGGGTTTACTTTTGGTTGGCTTGGTAAAGTTGCATACAATCGATATATGAGGTCTACGGTCTATGCCATTTTCCGTGTTTTGACCACGAAAAGAAGTCATCCAAGCGCCATTTCTTTTTCCTGAGCGAGGGAAGAAGTCTGCATAAAATATAGCAAGATGATTTCCTCCTCGATCTTTTACTTCGAAAGCGGTTACTTCAGGATGATAAACTGGGATTTCAGGATTTGGCTTGAAAGTGAGCCCAAAAAGTTTTCCTGCTGTTTGAAAGACCCCATCAATTACATTTTCTAATTTGAAATAGGGGCGAAGCAATTCATCGTCTAGCTCATATTTTTCCTTTTTGAGCAATTCTGAATAATAGGCAAAATCCCATCGTTCGAGCTGGTCTAATCCATCCAATTTTTTTGCAAATTCGGCGACCTCCAGAACTTCGCTTTCGGCTTTTGGCTTTGCTTTTTCGAGCAAAGATTCTAAGAAGTCCATCACGGCTTTTGGGCTCTTTGCCATGCGTTCTTCTAACACGAAATCAGCATGAGAGGCATAGCCAAGCAGAATTGCACGCTCATGACGCAGTTTGAGAAGACTTTTTATAGTCTCTTGATTGTCGAGTTCGTCTCCTTTTGCGGATTTGGTATTATAAGCTAGAAAAAGAGTCCTGCGAAGGTCCCTGTTGGATGCATAGGTGAGCGCCGGGACGTAGCTTGGATAGTCCAGAGTGAACGCCCATTTTTCAGGTTGTCCTTTTTCGTTAGCGATTTGAGCGGCAGCTTCTTTTATGCCTTCAGGAAGGCCTGCCAGGTCGGATTCATTGTCTACAAAATGAACGAATTTATTTGTTTCGGCCAGGACATTTTCACCAAATTTTAAGCTAAGCTGGGCAAGTTCCTGATCAATTTTTCGAAGTTTATCAGCATCTTCCCCATTTAGGTTTGCCCCATTTCTTACAAAAGATTTATAGGTCTTTTCAAGAAGGGTGGACTTTTCGGGGCTAAGATTAAGTTGGTCTTTTTGTGAAAAAACTTGAGCTACGCGATAAAATAGCTCTTGGTCCAACAGAATGTCGTTGGAATATTCTGTCAGAAGAGGTGAAATTTCACGAGCAAGCTTTTGAATTTCATCATTTGTTTCAGCCGAATTTAGATTGAAAAAGATAGCCGAAACGAGGCTTAGTTTTTTGCCTGACCGATCCAATGCTTCAAGTGTATTTTCAAAAGTAGGAAGTGATTCTGATTTGATTTTTTCAATATCTGCTTTTGCTAGCTTAATAGCTTCTTGGATAGCAGGGAGAAAATGTTCGTTTTTTAGTTTATCAAAAGGTGCAGTTTCAAAAGGGCCGCTAAAGTCAGCCAAAAGAGGGTTTGTCATGAGAAAGGATAATCGTTCGAGTAGTTAATCGGGAGCAGTCCATTTTGGTTCGAGGAGATGCCCTACTTTTTTCAATTCAGCAGCTAATTTACCAATTTGTTCAGTAAAGCTTTCGAGTTGCCACTGATGAAAAGGAACATTATTCGATTCTTTTAAGCTTTTTTGATACGTTTCAAAATCTCCCAAGCCATAGGAGGCTTCTGCTCTGTTTACCAAAATCCAATATTTTTGGAGGTTATAGTATTCCTGAAGCTCTTGGCCTTCTTTAGTGCCGCCAATGATCAAGTTCTGATCATTATTTTCCTTGTTATGAATCATTTGCCAATCTCGGTCACACAGGTATAAAACTCTTTGCCAAGTTCGCTTTGCAAAAATTAGATCAGCGATTCGGTCCTGATCCGAATTGACTAAATTGGAAGTGGCATGGTAAACCAATGTCATCGCAAGATTGATTCCGTTATATCGATTATTGAGTAGGTAATAGCTCCGCTGGTAGTACAAAATCGAGTCCTCCAGATGCTGATCACCTTCCCCACATTCATAGAGTTTTTTCTCGACTGCCCCGGCAGAGGAGACCGTTTCAGGGTCATTGGTATGGGCCAAATTGATGGATTGGAGAAAACTCAAGGACTTATAAAGGGCCGTAACCAAATCAGGTTCGGCTGCCTTGTAAGTGGTAAAGGAAAGTCGATGAAATAGGTATGGGTCTTTCTGACTGGAATTGCCTCCTGAAAGCAAAACTGCCGTCTGAAATAAATCCCGAGATTTAGCAAATTCCATGACATCGATGGCATCTTCTGCTTCTTGAATAATCAAAGAAAGTGCTTTGCCAACCTCTATAGCCGGTTTTTCTTTTTCATTATCCACAACTGCCTTTTCCAATTCAGCTTGAAGTTTGGGCGGAATGAGTGAGTTGAGGTAGGTATAGACAGGACTGTCCGCTTCATTTTTATCCAATACAGTTTGAATCACATTTCCCAATGCTGCACGAAATCGCTCAACTTCCTCGTAATCTATAGCATCTCCAAGATGCTGATAGCTATGAATGACCACATGATTGAGATCAAATGGATACATCAGTTTGTCTTCGGAAATCACAATAGTTGTGTAGGGCCGTAGCGCATGTCTCACGCCCAATTCATAGAGTGCATTGGCATTGAGTGTCGATAAGTCCGCTATGACCAAGTCAGCCTGAAGTAATTCTTGGTACATCTGCACATCTATCGATCCGGAATGAGTGATTTCATCAGCGCGGACACACTCGATTCCTTTGGCTTCTACCACGGGTTTGATAAGTAAGCGATAGGATTTGTTGAGGTCTAGTTTTCGGCCGTTGATATAATCGGTTTTGATTCCGAATCCCATGACGACAAAGCATCTTTTTTTTGTAATACTCATTCCTAAAAAATTTAATTGTGAGTTTATCGATTTATACAAAGTTCTTAAAGTTAAGAGTTTATAGAAGTAAAATTTGCAAATCAATTTTTCATGCTTATTAATTTTCGGAAAGAGGAATCCCTTAAGGAGACTTAGCTTTCAAGAAAAAGAAAAAAATGAAAGCAATCACCCTGAGTTTTCTCCTCTTTCTCTTCCAAATTTCAGATCTAAGAGCTCAAGTTGAAATTAAAGATGGTTTGTATTTCAATAAATCGGGAAGGCAGGTTTGGATTACAACTATGGATGGAGACAAGACCCAAAGAGCATTACTTTTTAAGGTTTCCAAAGACTCTGTATTTTTTTTGTTCACAGGTATTAAAACACTCCAACCTAAACAGGAAGACTTTGAAATAAAAAGCCTTCACTACAATCAAATCAAATCAATAATCACCTTGAGAAATTCTCCAGGGAAACAAGGTGCTTTGATTGGAGGATTATTGGGTGTGCCTATCGGGTTGGCTTTAAATGCGGCTGCTGATAATTCGGTTGAGAACACCCCGGTTATTGGAGTCCTGTTTGCCGATGGTTATAATCAACCTTCCATGGTGACTGCCTCAGTCTTATTTGGGGCAGGGATTGGAGCAGGCTCTGGAGCTTTGATTGGAAAAGGAGCTAAGAAGTCATGGCAAATTGAAGGATCTAAGCTCAAGTACGAAGAGTTTATTCTGGAATTGGATAAACGAGCCTTTTGGAATCGAGCAAATAGACCAAGGGCTTATAGTAACTAATCAGCTTAAATAAAAAAACCGGGCCTATAACCCGGTTTTCATTCTAAAACTCAAAATCACAACTCATTTCTTCCATTCCTATTGGAGCGCCATCCGGAACACTCAGAGGTTGTTGGGCGGTAAACTCCTCAGGAAGTTCTAGAAATGCCTCAATCTTATCTTCGAGGTAGGCCCGGTGAGCCTTCAAAATTCCAGCTGAACCTTCCATTTCTGCGATTTTTTCAAGATGCATTCTGGTAATGGCTCTCACGGTCTGAGAAGCATTTGAATTTTTAGAAAGCGCAACCAAATGATCTACAAGCTTCGCTTCAGTCATTAGTTTGATTTCGTTTTTCAAACCTCCAGGCATAGTGCTGGAGAAAACCTGTGCAGTGACTTGATTGAGTAGCGTTTCGAAACCAGGCAGAGATTGATCCTGAAGATTTTGCAGGTATACTCGGTTGATTCGTCCACTCTCAAATAGAAAGCTGAACGTAGCATCCACGATATTTTCCGCTGGCGCTATGGGATCGAAAGTTGGTCCGGTACGTGAAGGGAAAGTCTCTCGATTTCTACTATAACCAAAAGGTCTCGGTGGAATCAGCGCCAAAACATGCGCTGGAACTTCAAGTTGATTTACAGAAATTGTAGCGAGTAATGCATTGATGGCTTCATTTTGATCTTTCGCAGGAACCCACTTTTGTTCGGACTGATTGTCACCTTTGATTTTATAAGTGTAATCCAATCCTCCGATCAACTTGCTGGTAGCTTCTAATTGATAGCGATGCATCAAATAAAGTGGTACAAAAACTTCTTCCAAAATTGCATGTGGTTCGCCAGTTCTGATGGCGTTCAAACCAAATGATTTTATTCGATTTTCTCGGAGTTTAAGCATTCGCATCAATTCAGCCGGGGCTGAAGCGCCATTGTCCCAAAGATGGGAGCGGGGATGCACGCCGCTAGGATTTCGTGAGTCTGAATCAGTGATAAATTCAAAGCCGGCGGCGTAGGTATCTATCAAGGTCTTTTCTAAAAACTCGTCTTCATTCTGTCCAGGGGCTGGATTTCCATAGCCGTATTTGATCGCCCATTTGTCCCATTCACCTATTTTCAAGTCATAAGCTTGACTGAAATCCAATTCGCCATTTGCGCCTTGAGTGATAACAGGATGTGGATAATCCATGACGGAGGACCGATTGTTTGGAGAAGTAGCATAGCTATGTGAAATCCCAATCGTGTGACCGATCTCATG
>CAYTXN010000008.1:0-3974 GCA_964441195.1 uncultured Limnohabitans sp. | reverse complement strand
CGATCCAGGTAATAGACGATCGGTTCTACCACCTCAGACACAGCAGCGCTTGGATCTTTTTTCTCTAATCTATGTCTAGAAATAAATCGCTTCACCAATGGTTCATCAATTGGAGTAGTATAGTCTTGATAGCTGATAAAGAAAAATCCTGCTCTTGGATCAAACTTTCGCATCGAATACAGTTCCGGAAGCTCGATAAAAGAGTGTCGCATTCTGACTGTGACAGCCTCAGGCGTTGGGGTCACTGATCTCAAATTCCCACCAGCACCTGTTCCTGTTAATGTAATTGTCGCTTCGACTTCGGTGTTTTCAGGAAAATTTTTGGTCATAGGGAAATAGAGCCCAGAGCGGCTCGCATCCACTTTATAAGTTCCCTGTCTGGATCTGGTTAAGGTTTCCGATACGCCATGTGCATCCTGCAAATAGAAGTTGGTTGCGTCCACGATCAGTTTCTCCCCATCTTTTTGAGCGATTTCAAATCCCCAAAGCACAGATTCTGCAAAGGCATCTTGGATTGACTTTGCCTCGTAAGGATTGTCGGTAAAAGAACGGAAGCCATAATTTTTGTGCACCAAAAGGATTTTATTTCCTGTTCGGCGAAATTCAACCACCCGATCATCTCCGAGTTGGCCGCGATCCAAGCCGATATCGTTGGATCCAATCCCAGCTGTCAGGGAATTGACGTAAAGAAATTCTTTGTCCAGCGTTGAAATTTCCAGGTAAATCTTGCCCTTTTCCTCATCAAGGTAAAAAGGCATAAATCCGTCTTTTTTGCTCATTTTGCTCAGATCCAGGTTTTGGGAGAAACCTGAAAAGGACAAAAGCATCAAAAAACTGAGAAGGTATAGTGGTTTTTGCATAAGTGTTTGACTTTGTGCCAAATTATCAAAAAGCGAAGGGACTTTACCACCATTAATGGAAAATCACCGAAGAAAATATCGGATCATGAGTGCCGTGTCTGTTTGATTAGGCCCATCTATCCGCTGAAGTCCACTACTGATCACCTCCCGATCGGTATAGCTTGTTCGGGAAAACCGGAAGTAGGCGGTGAGTTTTGGTGTAAATTGATATTGTCCGAGTAGGTAATATCGCATTCCCTGACCCGCGAATGCCGGAATGGAAAAAGTCCAAAGCACATTGTTTTCAAAGGCATACAATCTGTTGTCGTATGTTTCCGCATCAAAAAGTGCTATTCTTCCTGTTAGTCTCCATTTATTTTGGCCGTATTGAACATCCTGAAGAATCATTAGTCCATGGGTGATGGCCTCTTCTATTTTGACACGACTCATGAGGATTCTTGATCTGAGAAAAAAGTCTTTGGTGACGTGAGATTCTAAGCTTAGGAGTCCATTGATTTTATTGATTGGTTGTACCAAATAGGGGAGTGAGGGCTCACCGGAGTCGGAAAGGTTTCTGTCTTTTTGTTCTTCACGGATTTGGATGAAGGCAATCAGACTACGAGTCGGTTGATAGCTAATTCGGGCCAGCCATTCATAGCCCTTGGATGGCGCATAAACTCTATACTTAAGCCAAGGAAAATTGAAATAATCGTAATACCCATTGATTTTCCAGCGTTTATCTGGACGAATCTGAATTCCCAAATACACTCCTTGTTCATTGATTGGCCTAGTATTCTCCGAAAATCCAGAAGAGTAAAAGCTGTGAAAATCCTTGTCATATTTTCTCCAAAGCAATGAAAAATCCATCTGCTTGCTTAAACTACTGACAAATCCCAAAACTGTACCCGATCCTCCATTTTGGGAAATGGCTGATTCCCCGAAGAGAAAGAAGTTTTTCCAGTTGTAATTGAAATATAGGCTCGAAACTAGGTTGCTTTGCCCGGCAAATTCGAAGCGATTGTAAATTTGTGGTGTTCGAATCCAAGGACGATTGAATCGTGTGTACAGAGAATTTGCTCCCATCTGGAATTTTCCTGAAGGATGTGAGTACTGCGCATTCCCTCCCAGATTGGTTTCTTGGAATTGATTTTTGGTCGAAATCTCACTCAACGTCCGATGTAATCCTGTTTGGTTAAAAGAACTGATCACATCGACCGAAGACTCCAAACTATCAATGGAAGTTGCAATTCTTCCATCCCTAGGTGCGTGAGATGCAATCAAAGTGGCTTGCCAGTTTTTGAATTGTCTTGTTGCTCCAACCCCTCTAAAAAAACCGAATTCCATTGCAGCGGTGTAAGGTAGAATCCCAAAACTACTTCTGCGGACCGTTGGCACTGTTTCGGCGCCTTTTCCCAGAGAATAACCAGCTCCAAATATGAGACCTTGCCCAAAAGAAGCCTGAAAATCTCCCAAAGCGATGGTCTTCCATTTACCTACATAGTATCGGGTGAAATGAAAAGAGAAGAAATTAAATCCATATCGAGCTGATTTTCTATCCCAAATGAATTGCTCACCTGCATCTTTTTCCAAAGTGACTCCCATACTGAAATCCCTTGAATGCTGAATTCGAAATCGGAGGTAAATCGTATTTGGATCTCCAAGGTATCTGCTTGAGATAGTTCCGGTGCTGCTAGTGTCAGGGGGAAAATAGCCCCGTCTCCTTTGCCAGGTTCGCTGATGACGAAATAGGAGATAAGCTTGTTCCTCCTCTTTGACACGATCCCAGAACTTCTTACTTCTCAAGCCTGAACTTCCTATTGAAATAAAGGGAATCAGATTATCGATAGTCTGAAGATCAAATTCCGGCACGGCTTGAAGTTCATAAAGCGACAGAAGGGTACCATATGAATTTCTGTAGTTGATCAAACTACTGATTTGTGATGGATTGAGGAGGTAGGTAGCCTGAAGGATCTCGGCATCAGCACGATTAATGTCAATTGGATTCAAGTAGAGTTGGAAAAGGGCTTCATAGATGGATTCATAATCGATATCTTCTTCCTGAATGGGAAAAAGACGCTCCATAAATGATTCTAAGTCAATGGCAGGCTTGGGTGGATTTTGGGCTAAGGCCAAAAAAGGAAAAAGGGAAAGGGCACAAATGCAGCAGAATGATCGCATCACTTTCAGAGTTTCATCCCCAAACTCAAATGATGCGTTCGGCCTAAAGCTGTATTTTGACCATAAGCATAATCAAACCCAAATTGATCCTTCCTGATTCCAAGTCCAAAGCTAATTCTCGCAGGATTGCTGCTGATTCCAGTTCGTAGAAAAATCCATTCTTGAAGTCGGTATTCTATTCCGGCTTTGAAGACTGGGTCAAGTGCAATGTCTTTTTCGATTTCAGCCAAAACTCTTACAGCTTCTCCCGGGAGGTAAGAAATTCCCATTTGCACTACTGTTGGTAGCCGCTGTTCGTTATTTTGGCTGAGTTTGGCCCGGTTTAAATTTGAAAAATTGGCTCCAAGAAAAAATCTTGGGCCAAGTTCGGCTACCCCACCCATTGAAAATAGAAAGGCATTTCCAGTTCCAAAACCTTCAATGTTTGTCTGAAACCAATCCACCTTTGCTCCCAAACTTACTATTCCCAAAGTGTTGGAAAATCCAAGACCAAGGAGTTGCTGATTGAAAAGTTTTCCCCCAAACCTTGAAACCCCAAATCCAATGGTACCAAAGTCATTTTTCCAACCTAAAGCTAAATCCACTGTGCTCAAATCAGGAATACCAAATCGAGAATCAAATCCAGCGGAAATCTGGGTTTCTTCGATTCGATCCAAGGCACCGATATTATTGAAATAGGTCCATGAGTCTGGTATAAAGATTTTAGTATTGCCCATGCCCTGGCTGCGAGCCCCGTGGGCCTGAGTGAGTGGATCGGTCTGGGCTAGGATTTCATTCACAGTCCAAATCCAGAAGCAGAAAAAAAGAACTTGCTTCATAAGGTTCAGGAAAAATCTGAACCTAATTTAGTTAAAAATTAAAATCAAGAAAAGTAATTATTTGAAATCAAGCATGATCCAAAGTGTAGCGTCCTGAAAATGGTTGACACTTTTGATTTTCAAATATAGCCACAGTTTT
>CAYTXN010000007.1:26283-27508 GCA_964441195.1 uncultured Limnohabitans sp. | reverse complement strand
TCAGTTGCCTGAGGAGGTAATTTTGGCGGGGTTTGCTCTTGAGCATTTGATAAAGAACTTATAGAAAGCCCTGTAGCAAGGAATGCAATAGCAAGTAGTTGCTTCTTCATACAATAGATTATTTTAGGGATTAATTATTAACTCGATAAATAACAGGAAAAAAGCCGTGAAACGGAAAGCCGTTAATGGATTTTTGCTGGAATTGATGCATTCCTTTTTTACTTTTCAAAAAATTACCAACCATGCAAAAAACAATACTCTATCTGATCTTCACCCTTTTTCTGAGTAATCTCGCTTTGGCTCAGGAAGAATATTATTTCCCCGGGGAAACTTTTGATCCCAAAATCCCCTCTCCTTCCCAGTTTTTGGGCTATCCAATTGGAGATTGGCACACGCGGTATGACCTGATTGTAAAATATTTCGAAAAGTTGGATGAGATCAGCGATCTCGCGCAACTTCAAACAATCGGCTATACCCACGAACACCGACCAAAAGTCATTTTGACGATTGCCTCAGCTGTAAACATGGGTAATCTGGAACAAATCCGGCTTAAGCAAATCCAGCTTGCTGACCCAAGTCAAACAAAACCCGATGTGAATTCCATGCCCTCTATTGTGCATTTGGGCTATGGAGTACATGGAAATGAACCTTCTTCTGCTGAGGCTGCGATGTTGACTGCTTACTGGTTGATGGCTTCTCAGTCAGATTTAGCAAAAAATCTAAGAGAAAGCTCAGTCGTTCACATTGATCCAACTTTAAATCCTGATGGTCGCGACAGACACAGCCTATGGGCAAATTCTAACAAAGGCTTCCCTCCTGTTGCTGATCCATTGGACCGGGAACATAATGAGGCTTGGCCAGGAGGAAGAACGAATCACTACTGGTTTGACCTGAACCGGGATTGGTTGCCTTTGGCTCATCCTGAATCTCGTGTGAAAGTAGAATGGTACCATCAATGGTATCCTAACGTGACTACGGATTTCCATGAGATGGGAACCAACAGCACCTATTTCTTTGAGCCAACAAAACCGTTTGGTTCGGAAAATCCAGTTGTCCCTAGAAAAAACTATGATGACCTCAATCCTCGATTTGCAAAGTATTTCGCAAAATATATGGACGAGATAGGAAGCTTGTATTGGACCAAGGAGGTCTTTGATAATAGCTATCCAGGCTATGGCTCGACCTATCCCGACATCCACGGAGGTTTAGGACTTGTCTTTGAAAC
>CAYTXN010000007.1:19830-26183 GCA_964441195.1 uncultured Limnohabitans sp. | reverse complement strand
CAATCCTTCAAAAAAGGAAAATCATGGGTGGTTCCTACCAATCAACCACAGTACAGAATGGTGAGAACGATGTTTGAGTATGAAAAGGAGTTTGCCGATTCCGTCTTTTATGATGCCTCAGCTTGGACGATGGCAGCAGCTTATGGCATGCCTTTTTCTTCTGCTGCTTCCGCAAAAGCAGGAACACAAGTCACGGAAGTCGCCACACCAAATTTCACTTTCCCGGAGGGAAAAGCGTATGCTTATCTGATCGATTGGTCTGACTACTATGCTCCCAAAATGCTATTCGAAATGCAAAAAGCGGGAATTCATGTTGAAGCTATTCACCGATCCTTCTCTTCCCAAACCCAAGATGGAAGTGTAAATTTTCCAGCAGGAACTTTGATGGTTCCTATGGGCTTTCAAAAACTGAAAGCAGAAGAAATCTCAGCTAAACTCAAAGATTTGGCGCGCAAGAACGGTCAGAAAGTCTACGCAGTTCAGACTGGCCTAAACTTGACTGGAATTGACTTGGGTTCCAATTTAATCTCAGCCGTGCAGGTACCTAAAGTCATTATGATGGTAGGAACAGGGATCAATTCTTATGAAGCAGGAGAAATCTGGAATCTGATGGATCATCAATTGGGGATGCCAATAACAAAAGTGAATCTCGATCAGTTTGGACGGGTGAATCTACATGATTTCAACACCCTGATTATGCCTTCCGGTAATTACAATTCACTTTCTGACGCTCAGGTGAATCACTTGAAAGATTGGGTAAACCGTGGTGGAACAATCATTTCGATGAAAAATGCTTCGCTTTGGCTCAATCAAAAGGGAATCACAAAAGAAGAAGCTGTCAAACTGGAAGAAGAAAAGGAACCAAGCGTTTTGCCTTTTGCTGTAAGAAATGATTTTGAAGGTGCAAAGGAAGTCGGTGGAAGTATCTATATGGCTGAGTTGGATTTGACACATCCACTTGCCTATGGATACCATAGGAAATCCCTTCCCGTTTACCGAAATACCAGCATTTTCATCAAACCTTCCGCTGATAAGTATTTGACACCTGTGAAATATTCTGCTGATCCGCATTTGGGTGGATACATTTCCAAATCCAATCTGGAAAAACTAAAGCAAAGTGCAGGCGTAGTAATTTCTTCCGCAGGCCAAGGACGGGTCGTTCATTTCTTCGATAGTCCAAATTTCCGAGGCACTTGGTTTGGCACAAACAAGTTGTTTTTGAATGCTTTATTTCATGGAGATAATATGGATTGAAGAATTTGAAATTTAAGATTTGAAATTTGAAAAAAAGCCGTTGAGCGTATTGATCAGCGGCTTTTTTTAAGCTATCTGACAAAAAAAAATCTACGATCTGATCGTAGATTTGATTATTATTTTTATTCTTTGGAATAAGTACATAGATCATTCAATACACTAAACTGATTGGTCAATATAACATTCCAAAAACCCAAAGTGGCAGACTTTTTCCGGCAGGATATTCTAAATCATCTTTTACAATCCAAGTCTTTTCTTCTTTGACTTGCTTGCTACTTTTATTTTTCCCACCAACTTCAAAGTGATATTGACCATCTACTAAAAAATCAACTGAGGATGAAAATTGTATAGCATGAGTCACTTTTACTAGGCTGTTGAAAAAGGTTTCTCTAACGGTACCCAACTCAGGGTTTTTCTCACTTAAGGCGAACAAGAAATTAGTGTTATTGAGGAAAATTTTTTCAGGCTTCTGAAGCGTTGCGACACTCATTCCCGCAGGGTATTGTAGATCAATTAAGCGCGCATCTGCCAAATAATGAAGGTAATTTACCATCGAATTCCTATGAATTAATGTCTTTTCGGCCAAAGACGAAACATTGGGTTTGAAAGGAACTTGCTGGGCGATCAGGTATACTAATTGAAGGAGTTTCTTTCCATTTCGAATATCAAAACCACGAATTTCAGCCATGTCGTATTCGACGATTGTCCGGACAAGCTGTCTCAGTTTTTTGAAATATATTCCTTCATTTTCCCCTGCAAATGGAAAATATCCATTCTTCAAATAAGCGTGGAAATGCTGCAATGGAAGAAATTCTGAAGGAAAATAATTTCTTAAAGAAAAAACGGGATTCAATAAATCCTCCAGTTTTACTAAAGGCAAATCAACCCCTTTGCGTAGACTAAGGTATTCCCGATAAGAAAGTCCGTGAAGTTCATAAATAACCGCTCTTCGGCTCAGATCGCCCTCCTCTTTGCTAATATCTATGATAGAAGATCCCGTGAAAATTATTTGCAAATCTCTGTATCGATCATGAAGATTTTTAACCTCCTGTGACCAGTTTGGATATTTATGGACCTCATCCAAAACAACGATTTTTCCTCCCGATTGATAAATTCTCCTCACAACCTCTATGACACTATGAGACAAAAAATAAATTTCGTCGAGTGAAAGATACACGGCTTGTGAAGGGCGAAGCCCGGTTTCATTTAGGTATTGGAGCAAGAGCGTTGTTTTTCCCGTTCCTCTTGCCCCTTTTATCCCAATCAATTTTTCAGACCAATCAATAGTTGAATATAAATACCTTTTAAAGCTAAGCTCTGCTGAATTGATCAGTTGTTCGGAAACTTCAATTAATTCATCCATTTATTCTGCACTTTTATTTGTGCAAAATAAATATTTTTTGCACAATTATTTATGCATTTAATGAAAAATCTATGCTTTTACATTAAATTTCTTTGGATTCAAGATCTTTCTCTTGACATGGACTCCTTCGAACCAGTATTTAATTCTCTTCACTTTCCTTTTTACCATCTTCAATTTTCTCTTCCACTTCTGCTTCTTCGCCGCTATCTGCTTTTTCCCGACCATCTGTATTATCAGAGTCAGGTTCATAGTTCAAGCCAATCAAAATTGGAAAATGGTCTGAGCCAATGTCATCAAGTTTCACTAGGTCTAATAGCCCAAATTCTTGACTGTAAAAAATGTGATCAAGTGGATATCGCATAAGGGGCATAAACACACTATAGGTATTAAATAGCCCCCTGCCCTCCCGAGGATCAACAAGTTCACTATACTTCCTAAAAAGCTTAGAAGTAACAGACCAACCTACATCGTTTAAATCTCCTGCAACAACAGTTGGGTTTTTGGATTCTTTAATCTTTTTTCCAATGATGAGCAATTCCGTGTCCCGCTCGTAGGTATCAGTGCCAGGTTTTGGTGGTTCGGGGTGAACTCCATAAAAATCAATTTTAACTCCTGATGGCAAAGTTATTTTGGTGAAAATGGAAGGCACATCATCTTTTACCAAGAAATTGACTTCGCTTTCAGAGAGTTGAAGTTTCGAGAGTAAAATCATTCCATAAGTATTTTCCAGAGGAAAATCGATTGAGTATGGAAAATCGTCATCAAGCCGGGAAATTGAATTGGCCCAAGCTTGATCTGGTTCGGTGATCAGCAAAACATCAGGATTGATCTTTTTCACTAGCGAGTAAAAGCTCTCCTTGTCTTCATTCTCCATCCGAACATTCGCTACCAAAAGTGTAAAGCTATTTTTTTCAACAGGCATAGCACTGTCTTTAGCTTGAGTTTTATAAAGTGGGGTATAGACCACAACAAATGAGATTTGATAAACTAAAGCCACTGCCAAAAAAAGAATTAGCGGTAACTTATACGCCCACCTGAGATCCAAAAAAAAGTAGGCAATTGTGATTGCAAAAAGGGTAAAAACACTAATCTGAATTCGGGGAAAATCAAAAATTCTAATCCACCATTCAGCTGAGTTAATCATTGGCAAACCTGTGGCAATTAAGACAAAGGCACTTAAAAATAGGATAAGAATTCGCATTTAGATTATTGAAGTTAGACAACGATAGATGCTAAATGTAGTAGGATAATTTGGAAACTTACAAAAGCGATTTCTTGAAATCACAACTAAAACTAGCCCATCAACTAGTAGGGAGTGATTGATTTGCAAATGGGAAATTGTCACCCCACTAGGCAGAATCCTGAAATTAAGTAGCGCAAATCTTCCTTTATATGAGATCGATTGATGGTCCCATTTTTTTTATTTAATCAAAATATCGTTTCTAATGGGAAAATATTCTAAAAAATTTTTAATTAATACCCAAACAATAAAGACTTTAGCCCTTACTCATAATAAAAAATGAGATCTAATGCCCCTCCTCAACTTAAATGAGGGGGCTGCAAAATTCATTAAAAATAAATGGGGAATTTTTTCCCAAAAGAAGAAAAATTGGTTGAATCTTGGTCTCCGCTTAATTATCCCCCTTTCCTATCCTGATCTTAAGAAGATTTCCCTTCTTCGTAAAAAATAATGTTACCAGAGTTGCACAACTTAGGTTAACAAATGCCCCAATTGCGTTTTATTAAAAAGTAGAAGATTTTTTTTAGTTATTCTAGTTTTCGAATGCTTTCTATCAATTCGTGATTAAACATCGTTTAAATGGCCTATTTCTATGTTTTTTTAAAAAATAATACTTTCACGAATCTCTGGTGAAATTCTTGAACCCTTTTCATCAGATCGGACGATCCAAACCCTTTTGTTTCAATTTATAAAAAAGTTAATTTAGAATACACTGAAAATATTCTATTTTATACTTATTATTTTATTATATACGTCCTAATTATTCTTCAAGATCTAAACAACACTTAGATTGAAAAATAATCTATTTATCTAACCGATCAATTCTTCTGCTATAAAATTCAAGGTCACTTCTATTTATATTTAATATAAAATTTAAAAATGCATAATTAATTCAAAATTTGAATTTAAAATATTAAATAAGAAATAATAAATAAACAATTTTTATATACTAGCAAATAATTATCTAAACCAAAAATTAATACCATGTTTACTACCATGACTATCACCAAAGAAAGTGCTCCACTGTCCAAATTAAACCTAAAACCAATTCCTAGGCCAGAAAAACAGGGTTATGATCTAGTGGTTTTTTGTCATTTACGTTGGGATTTTGTGTATCAGAGACCTCAGCATATCATCAGCAGACTATCTCATGATTTTAAAATACTTTTTGTAGAAGAACCAATATATCACGCTGGTTCAGGTCATTCTTTAAATCAAATACTCTCAAACCTTCATGTTTTTAGGCCAAATATCTCTCACATAGACGAGTTACCGGACGCACTTGCAAAATTCCTAGGACCTTCAGAAATCCCCATGGCTTGGTTTTATTCTCCGTCTTTCTGTGCTGTATTGGATCGGATAAAATTCGGGACGGTAATTTATGATTGTATGGATGAGCTTTCACTTTTCAAAGGAGCTCCAGCCTCCTTAATTCAGCAGGAACGTATCTTATTAGAAAAATCGGATATCGTTTTTACTGGGGGAAGATCACTTTATGAAGCAAAAGAACCCCATCATCCCAATGTGCATTGTTTTCCAAGTTCCGTAGATTTTGATCATTTCGCCAGAGCAAAAAACGGAATTAGTCTTCCTCATGATATTTCAGAAATTCCCACTCCTATTGTGGGTTATTTCGGTGTGGTTGACGAGCGTCTTGATCTAGATCTCATCGAGCAAACAGCCTCTCAATTACCGGAAGTGTCTTTTGTATTTATTGGTCCAGTGGTAAAAATCAGCGATTCGGATCTGCCAAGATTGCCCAATATCCATTATTTGGGAATGAAGGCTTATCAGACCTTACCCAACTACCTGAAGGCATTTGAAATTGCGATGATGCCATTTGCACTCAATGATGCCACCAAATACATCAGTCCTACTAAAACGCTGGAATATATGGCCGCCGAAAAGCCAATTATCTCCACCCGTGTAAAGGATGTGGAACGAGAGTATTCGACCTGTGTGCACCTCGTGACAGATGCGTCGGAATTCGTAGAAGAAGTGAAAAATATTTTATACCCAACAACAGTAAATCCTACGCATGTAGATCGCTACAGTGACATTCTTGGGAAAACGTCCTGGGACTCTACTGTTTTTAGAATGAAAGTTGCTATCCTTGAATTGAGCATCAAATGATTAAATACGAAATAATAATAGTTGGTGCAGGAATTTCGGGATCAGTATTGGCAGAACGCTATGCCAAGCAAGGCAAAAAGGTCTTGGTGATTGAAAAAAGAGACCATATAGGTGGAAATTGCTACGACTACGTGGATGAAAATGGGATCACAATTTCCAAATATGGAGCGCATCTATTCCACACCAACGACGAAGAGGTCTGGAATTATGTAAACCAATTTTCTGAATGGCAGCACTGGGAGCACGAAGTTTTGGCAAAAGTAGACGGCAAATTGGTTCCGATTCCTGTCAACAGGAATACGGTAAATCTGATGTTCGACAAGAACTTGAAAACAGATCAGGACATGGCGGATTGGCTAGAGC
>CAYTXN010000007.1:13743-19730 GCA_964441195.1 uncultured Limnohabitans sp. | reverse complement strand
AAGATTTTTGAAAATATGCTCAATCATCCGAATATCACCACATTACTGAATACTGATTTTTTTGACCTACGAGATGAACTCCTGGATTTTGAAAAGCTCTTTTATACAGGACCTATTGATAAATTCTTTGATTTTGAAGAATCTATTTTAGAAAAACTGGAATACCGTTCTATCAATTTCCAGTTGGAAACGGTGAATTCGGAATTTTTTCAGGAAAACTCTGTGGTCAACTACCCGGGGATGGAGGTGGATTTTACTAGAATTATAGAATATAAACACTTTGGAAACCAGAAGTCTGCAAAAACAACCATTTCCAGAGAATTTACAGTGGCCACAGGTGATCCTTATTATCCAGTTCCAAATGAGCGAAATCAGCGAATCTATGAGTCTTATAAGAAAGAAGCTGATAAGTTGACTAACATATATTTTGTGGGCAGACTAGCAAACTATAAATATTACAACATGGATCAGGCCTTCCGCAGTGCCTTGGACATCTACCAACAGCTTGAAAGCGAATTAATCGATGTAACTGAAGCTGGCGAGAGTTTGATATGAAAGAATTCCAGTCCTTTATTTTAGGAGGTTTCGAATGTGCGGATCAAATAAACATAAGAGGAAATCGGGTAAATCTACTGGAAGAAACTCAGCATAGCACTCGTGTAGACGAAGATTATAGTGAATTAAGGGAGTTGGGAATTCTTACCGTCCGAGAAGGAATAGGTTGGAGTTTAGTAGAGCCTAAACCTGGTATTTATGATTTTGACGAAGTCCTAATAAGAATTAAAAGTGCTCAAAAGTATGGAATCGAACAGATTTGGGACATTATTCATTTTGGGTATCCGGATGACATCTATCCTACGCACCCCAAGTTTACTGCAAGATTTATTGCCCTTTGTGAAGCGTTCACTACAATTTACATTAAGCATTCCCAAGACGAACTGAAAGTAGTTCCAATCAACGAGATAAGCTTTATTTCCTGGTTGTCCGGAGAAGTAGGTGGAGCAGCTCCATTTATGAGCAAAAATGGTTGGACTATGAAATATTTGCTTTGCAAAGCAGCAATTCAAGGAATAAAAGCGATCCGATCCATACGACCAACGGCTGAAATTTATTTGGTAGAACCTTTAATTTGGGTACATCCCTGGGAAATATTTGACTTACCTCAAGCTGATTTAGAAAACAGCTTTCAATTTCAGGCAGCAGATATTATTATGGGAAGAACTTGTCCCGAACTTGGTGGTTCACCTGAGCTTGTTGATGGAGTCGGAGTAAACTATTACTGGAATTGTCAATGGAAATTGCAGTTTGGAACATTGCCTTGGCCAGACTTGCAAAATCACCGAAAACCGATCTCAGAACTCCTGCAAATGGTTTATGACAGGTATAATAAACCTTTGTTCATCAGTGAGACAGGACATTTTGGAAGTGGAAGAGCGGAGTGGATCGAAGAGATATTTATTGAAGTCGAAAAGGCAATTGCCTTAGGGGTCGATGTCCGTGGCATTTGTATTTACCCCTTAGTCGACCGTCCCAATTGGGACCACCTAGAGATTTACCATAACAGCGGGCTTTGGGATTTATCCGAAAATAAAGATCGAATACCTGTTTTGCTTTATGTGGAAGCTATCCAAGATGGACTTTCCCTTTTTGAAAAATCCAAAAAATCATCCTCCCAAAATCACCTTCCTCCACTTCACTAGATGATTTTTGAAATCCATTTCAGAATCAAAACTATTCCAATTAGAAACTGATTCTAAATTTTCCTTTCATTAAGCATCAAAATACAAAAACCGGCAACCACCGGCTTCTATAGACATGAAATTCGCTTATAACTTGAATTGGACAGGCAGTCTCATTTGGACCGGAACAGGCTTACCCTCCAGAGTTCCCGGAGTCCATTTACCACTTTCTTTCACAAGTCGATAGGCTTCTTCATCGCAACCTCCCCCGATTCCTCTGAGGATAGCTATATCATCAACACTTCCATCCTCCCGAACTACAAACGAAATAACAACCATTCCCTCGATTCCTTTTTCCTTTGCTAATTCGGGATATTTCAAATTTTCCTGAAAATATTGGATAAAGGATTCCATGGTTCCTCCTGGAGGCTTTGGCATATCAGGAACTACCTGGTAGACTCCCTCTATTTTTGACATCGTTACTTGGGCCTCTGTCTTTGTCACTAAGCCAAAGAACAACAAAAAGGCCAATGCGGAAATTAGTTTGACTTTCATAAGTATTGTCGATTTAAGTATCATGTTGGTTTAATTTTCCAATAGAATGAATTATTGTTAGCTCAATTTGAAGCGAACTGGCAGTCGCATTCTTGAATTAACGACCCGGTCTTTTTGCATAGCTGGAGTCCAATCCGGAGAGTTTTCTACTACCTTCAGAGCTTCCTCATCACAGCCCCCACCAATTCCTCGGAGAATATCAGCGTTGGAAATGGATCCATCGGAATTGATTTCAAAAACCACGATCACAGTGCCTTCGATACCCATACTTTTCGCTTGCTCAGGATATGATAAGTTTTCTGATAGATATTTATTCCAGCCTTCCATTCCTCCAGGAGGATTTGGCTGTACTTCGGTTACGTCGAAGATTTCCTTTCCATCCTTTCTGACATTGTTGATTCGGGCAGTGATATTGGCAGGTCCCATACTTTGCTTCGTCTCCACTTGGGTTGGGCCTTCGATTTCAGGTTCGATAGCAATATCGCAAGAGGTAGACAACATCATCAGGCAAACTGCTGGAATCCATAATATTTTACTGATTTTCAATGAGTTGATTGTCATAATTACACTGATTTATTGGTTAAAATTTGAAATGAATTTTCAGGCCTTTGGATTTTTTCCAAAAGAAGGAATGAATAGTAACCTGAATTTGATTTTAGATCAAGCTTGCAATTAGTTGGCTTGATAACCGATTACGGTTACGTGTTTTCCAAATCTATCTGCAATTGCTTTTTCATTACGTTGATCTGGTGAAGCGACACCAGGATCCACTGCAATAACAAAACGAATCGGAAGAGTAATTTGTGTGACAACTGGTTGGTCACCTATTTTACCAGGATCCCAAGTGGGTCCTTCAGCAATGATCCGAACAGCTTCCTGATCACATCCTCCGCCAATTCCTCTGATGACTTCAACATCAGCCACTGTTCCATCTTCTTTCACTTTAAACCCGACGATGACTGTACCTTGGGTATTTGAGGCTCTGGCACTTTGGGGATATTTTATGTTTTTTGACATGTACTTATTCCATTCATGGATTCCCTCACTCGGAGAGGGTGCTTCATCCACATTTCCATGAACCATAAATCCCTCACCCAAAAGTCGTGGATTGGTTTCAGGGTTGTCTCCAAATCGTACTACCACTTTTTTGCTGCCTTTCAAAGCCACTTCAATACTCGAAGGACTACTGTAATGTGATATCACCAAAATCGATTCTTCGGAAGGAACTTTCAATGCAAAAGATCCCATCGTATCAGTGACTGTTCCAGTTGTGGTTCCTTTGACTAGAATTACAGCTCCGGCGGCCTTTTCACCTTGGGCATTATTTACCCTTCCTTCCACCAGAAATCCTCCAGAGGTATCTTGAGAGATTGCTTCAACTTGGAAACCTAAAATAGCCACTAAGAGAATGAAAAGTCTACTTATGATCGTGTTTTGCATAACGGTTAGGATTTTGGGTTAAAAATTAGTTTTCATTTTTGGTTCAAGTGATTTTCTTGCTAATCAATTGATTGAAGGAACATATCCGATCACTGCAATTTCTTGTAAAGGTCCTGATGGTATAATTCTTTTTTCTTCAATTAATTTGGCTGAAGCTGTAATTGATCCATCCAGGCTTGCAAGTTTGAATCTGATCGGTAATCTCATCCGAGTAGTGACCTCTCGACCTCGCTGTTTGCCTGGTTCCCATCTTGGAGCATTTTGAACAACACGAACGGCCTCTTCATCAGCGCCTCCACCAATTCCGCGAAGAATTTCAACATTACGAATTGATCCGTCCTTTTGAATTTCAAAGACCACAATTACAGTTCCCTCAATTCCCAGTTCTCTAGCTTGAGCCGGATATTCGAGATTTTTTGCTAAATACTGATTCCATCCACTCATTCCTCCAGGAGGATTGGGCTGCTGCTCTACTACATCAAATACTTCATCGGCATCTTGAAATGTATAGATAGGATTTTCATAAGGGGTTACCTTAAGTTCATCCACACTCAGTGGAACCTCTAGCGTCTCAGGAAAATCCACCACCGCCGCTAATGAAGGATTCATATCCTCTCTTTCGCAGGAGAAAACAAAAAGAAGTAATCCCACCACTGGGATCAAGGTCAAAAACCTGAGCTTCTGCCAAGGAGTGGATTTAGATTTGCCCATCATAATGATCCGCTTCTTAGTCTGAAACTGGTTGAAGTTGTTCATAAACTGCCAGCCTGGTTTGGCCGTGATCAAATGGAGCAAAAGCGTGGCATATTCTCTCGGAGCGAAAGTTGATGTCACCCCTTGATCCGCCTGATATTCATGAATTTCACGTAGCAATCGCTCAAAGATGTAAATCAATGGATTAAACCAAAACAGTATTTTGGCAAAGTTCACCAGCAATAAATCCCAGCTGTGACGAAGCCTGACATGCATCGATTCGTGAAGGATAATTTGCTTTTGATCAGAGCTATCCGGGTTGAAATCCGGCATCAAGATGTACTCAAAGAATGACGCAGGAACAAATTCCGGATGGATGGCGATGAAATGCTTGTTATAATAGACTTTCTTGGCTTTTCCGATTTGTCTTTGAGAAATCATAAATCCAAAAATCAATCGAGCTGAAGTAATTCCAGCGCCAATGAGATAAACTGCAATCAAAACTTGTCTCCAAGACAGCGAGCCACTTCCTTCTGAACTTACCTGATCTCCTACCAAGAAGACCGGCAGGGTCATTTCCGATATCTCTGAACCTAATCCAAATAACTCAAGCGTGAGTAGAGGAATCACTCCAGATAAAATCAAAAGCCCGAGAAGGATTGACCTATTCCAAGAGAAAAAGGTCAATCCGCTCAATAAAACCCTAAAGATCACCATGGAAATTCCCAAGCAAATGGAAACTTCAACCAGATAAATCAATAGCGCGTTCATCACTTCTTGGTGTTATCCATGTTTTTAATCAAGCTCTGCAGTTCCTTTACTTCCTTATCGGAAATATTTTTTTCCTTCACCATAAATGATAGAAAATTGCCTACAGAACCGCCAAAGAAATGAGTGACGAGCCTATTAAAGCTCTTTTTGCTGTAATCTTCCTGATCAACAGCAGGCTTGTAGATATTGACCGTACCATACATCCTATGGGTGAGATAGCCTTTTCGCTCGATGTTTTTAATAGTCGAGGCTAAGGTGGTGTAAGGTGGCTTTGGATCCGGCAATTGATCCAATACATCTCTGATCAGTAATTCTCCTTGATTCCAGAAGATTGACATGATCTGCTCTTCGTTTTGGTTAAGTTCTTCCATAAATGAAAGTTAAAAAAGTAAAATCTATTTTCCTACGTTTTTATCGTAGAAATACGAAAACAATTTAATTATTTTTTGAAGCAACCAAAATCAAGGATTTTTCATCCTTAGAAAGAACGAATACTGCCGCCATTTCAAATCCATGACTCTATCCCTAAAAAAAATCGCTTTTAACTTATTTCATATTTCTTGGCATTTGTGCGGTAGGAGTATTTTGGGGGAATTACCTGGTAGCGCCGTACCCGTTCTTGAGAGTTTGGGATTGGGTTTCTGTAGGGATTTTATTTTTAGGAGTTCCTTTCATTTTCCTTCTAAAACCGGCAAGAATACCGGAATTCTGGCAAACCAACATTTCCTTCAAAAACAGAATTTGGCTCCCTGCATTGATTGGGATAGTCTTTGGAATTTTGGATGTGATAGTAATTAAAGGAATTCTGCATCCCGAACCCTACACGGAATTACCTCCTTTCCTTCAACC
>CAYTXN010000007.1:0-13643 GCA_964441195.1 uncultured Limnohabitans sp. | reverse complement strand
TCAATCACTCAGTCGTACTTCGCTTGAATTAACAGAGTCCTTGTTAATACAGGAGTCACTACAAAGTAACCCAAAACCTCTGGGTTACCTGAAACAACCCTGATGTTTGTATCAGGATTTTGGGGAGGCGGGCTAAAAAGTCCCCCATCGCTAAAAAGTAAATTGACCAATTGATTGAGGTAATCAAAAGCATCTTGATTTAATCTAAACAGTTCTAATCGTACTCGGTCTTTTTCTTGAAAAGTATATCCCAACTCCAAGCCTTCTTCAAAAAACCTTAACCCAAAGGTATCATCGAACAACAAATAGTCCCCGCGTTGATTTTTCAAGGTGTCATTTTCGATAACGCGGATTCGATAATTATTATTCTCTTTGAATGGGATTTTGCCATACACCTTAACATAATAGCCTTCATCTCTGAATATTCGTTTTTCTTCAAATCTCCAGGTAACACTATCCACAATCGGTGGCTCAAGCATCACCCCTTCTGAGACATAGACATTTTCTCCCCATCTTACATTGAGTTGATAGGACTCTCCCACTACTGCCCGTTCTAGCGGATTTATCGGTTTGTAGGATTTAGTGCCACCAAAATATCCAAAAGGAACCACTTTATCCGTGCCAGGGATAGTGATGAATACCTCTGCATCTGAAATCGCCACAACATCGGCAGAATCGTAATAATCTTTTGAAAGAGTGATTTTTACCTCATTGAAAGTCCCTAGATCTGTCCAATATGCCTCAATGGTAGGTACCAGCTCAGACTTGGTTCCCAATGGCAAATTGACCTCCTCTTGACAGGACCAGAATATGATTGCGAAAATTACCACTGATAGCCTTTGCATTAGAATTGAAAGTTATAGGTGATCGATGGAAGAAAAGTGAATAGATACGTCATAACCACACTAGGTCGCGAAGAAATAATTTCCCCATCGGAACTGGCATCAAACCTAATGTCATCATTGTAAATCTGCCGAAATTCGTAGGCGAAAGGATTTTTCCTCCCATAGAGATTATAAATACTGAAGTTCCAGCTGCCTCGCCATTTCCTTCCTTTATCCGCGTTTTTCCAAGTCACGGATGCATCCATTCGGTGGTAATCTGGGAATCTGTCCAGATTTCTAAATTCAGAATACAATGGGACAGATTGATTATCCACTTGATAAGAACCGACAGGATAAGAAACTGCCTGTCCAGTGGTATAGACAAAGGTTAATCCGGCAGACCAACTCGATGAGAACTCATGGTTAAGTACCAAGGTCAGATCATTTGGTCTGTCGAATCGTGGATTGTAGGCTTCATTTTTACTTACTCCTTCTATTTTCCTCCATGCTCTTGCCCAGGTATAAGCCAACCAACCAGTAGTTTTTCCAATGTTTTTTCTAAGTAAAAATTCGGTACCATAAGCCCAGCCTTTACCTGCCAGCAATTCAGTTTCTACCTGATCAGTAAAAAGAACCTGGGCCCCATTTCTAAGGTCAATCACATTGTCTAAGTCTTTGTAATAGCCTTCAACGGAAAGTTCCCAGCGGTCTTGGTCGAAATTATGAAATAGTCCAAGAGAAATCTGATCACTTTTGACAGGTTTAACATATCTGCCGGACAATACCCAGCGATCGATTGGTAATCCTGCAGAACTATTGGATGCGACTTGAATATATTGAAAGTTGCGGTTGTAAGCTGTTTTGACTGAAAAGAAGTCGTTGATTCGGTAACGAAATGCGATTCTCGGTTCGAGTCCCTGATAGAATTGCATATTTTCCATGGTGCCAAATCTTAGTGAATCTGTTATTTCTACTTCAGGACCAGGGACTCCAGCTTCGTAGAGGTAATCCACTCCATTTCCTACCTGATTAAAAAATCCCCATCGGAATCCTCCTTCAGCACTAAATCGAGGAGATAGCTCATAATTTGCACTGACAAACAGATTATTCAGAATTCCATTTTTGGGGTTGGTCACTATGGATTGAATAGCACTTTCTGGGGCTGGATCCAGATCAATAGGTGCAAAATTGTAATACTGAGAATGCACACCCCAATTCAATTGAGTTTTGGGATTGGGCAAAGCTGTCCAGATTGCTTTAATTCCAGTTTCGGAAAGTTTATTACTCCACTCAAATCCATTTTCCGGATCATCAAATTCTACGCTGTAGCTGTATCTGGAATGGTAGCCTTGGAGATCAAAGAAGAACGTCTCAGACTTCACCCTACTCCAATTTACAGCCGTCACCCAATTAGTCCAACCCAAACCAAATGCTTCATCTAGTCCAAGGAAATCACTTCCCTGATAACTTGAAATGGAAATTTTATCCTTTTCTCCCAATACAAAAGCTAGCTTTCCACTCAGGTCATGAAAGTTCAGTTTGTTATTTCGGATAGCATCATTGGAGGAGAGCCCAAGAAAAATGTCAGCATAAGTTCTTCTACCACTGATGATAAAGGTGGAGTTTTTCCCGAAAAGCGGCCCATCTACCGTCAATCGTGAAGAAATACTTCCTATTCCCCCTTCTCCGCGGATTTGCTGATTGTTTCCTTCTCGCAGCGAAACATCAATTAAAGAGGCGGCCCGACCTCCAAAAGATGCTGGCATGTTTCCTTTATAGAGATCGACACTTTTCAATCCATCCGGATTGAATACTGAGAAAATTCCGAAAAAATGAGAGGGATTATAAACCGGTGCTCCATCAAGCTGAACCAAGTTTTGATCCGCCGAACCGCCTCGAACAAAAAGCCCTGTGGTCCCCTCGCCCGCAGTTTGAACTCCCGGTAATAGCTGAAGACTTCGGAATAAATCCACTTCTCCAAAAAGTGCAGGGATGTTTTTAATTGTCTCGATAGGTACTGTGGCTTTTCCCATCTCCATATTTTTTAGCTGCTCATCTGGCCTTCGCTCCTGAATGATGATTTCGTCGAGCGACATTTCTTGCGGCTTAAGAAAAAATCGGATGGGTTTTTCAGCGTCTTTTTGACTGATAGACCGAACTGATCTCTCAAAACCTACATATGAGATCACTAGTCTACCGGGAAAAAGGGCTGTTGGCAATTCAAATTTTCCATCCAGATCTGTAACCACACCTGCGGAGCTTTTTCCTTCCCAATACACATTGGCTCCGATCAGTGGCTGAGAATTACTGACATCCAAAACTTCCCCATAAATAAATTTCTGATCTTGAGAAAATACCAGAAAGCCTTGGCTCATCAGAAAAAACAGCATCAGAACTCTGAAAAGGGACATGAAGCGAAATTTGGATCGAAGTATGCTAGGCGAACGGCCTAAGAAAATTAATGTTTGTTAATTCTGTCAAAAGTTTCTTCAACTGTCCACCAACTTTAGAAACTCGCCTTTCAAAGTTAAGTTAAATTCCTAATTTCGAATTATGATTTGGGCTTACCCTGACATCAGACTCACCCTAGTTCTTGCGGGGGTCTTTGTACTTCTTTACCTGCTTTATTTAACTAGATTTTGGTCCATCAACCGTAAGTTGAAAGTGGAGAAGCAGCGCCTTTTCACCAAGCTGTTCATTCGCACCTCTTATTTCATCTTGTTTTTGATTGCTTTTGCTGGTCCTTCCATCGGGAATTCCTTCAAGGAAGTGAAAGAAGAAGGAAAAGACATTTTTATCGCTGTGGATCTTTCTCAGTCGATGAATGCGACAGATATCGGCCCAAGTCGACTTCAGCGAATCAAATTTGAGTTGAAAAACTTAATCAAAAGCTTTCCTTCAGATCGGATTGGATTGATCATTTTCAGTTCAGAGGCTTTTATGCAGTGTCCTTTGACTTTTGATCAGGCAGTCATCCAACTTTACATTGATGGTCTAAATACCGGCTTAGTGCCCAATGCAGGTACAGACTTAACAGCACCACTTCGTATGGCTTTGGATCGCTTTCTCAAGGATGAAAGTCAGGAAATTAAAGCCAAGTCTGTAATTCTCATTTCTGACGGGGAAAATTTCGGTGATGATCTTGATGGAGTTATCTCCGACTTGTCTGATAACAATATCAAAGTGTTTTCACTCGGTATCGGAACCCAGCAAGGAAGCCAAATTCCCAGAGGAAATGGTGTAGTCATAGACCCTGCAACCGGTACTCCTGCGATTTCAAAACTTGAATCTCAATCTTTACGCTTGGCCTCTTCGGAGACATCAGGAGAATATTTTGAGATTTCGGATGAATCGCAACAATTAGGTGATTTGATCGCTACGATTGATCGCCTCGAAGGTGGTGTGGCAAATACCAGAATGGTGGAAGCTAGCTCTAACAAGTACTTTTACTTCCTTTTGGCGGCCTTGAGTCTTGCGCTTTTGGACATGATTTTACCAATTAAAACGATCAAACTCTGATGAGCTGGAGCAAATGGATTTTGACTGTATTTCTGATAATCCCAAGTTCTTGGACGAAGGTTTCAAGATTAAATACAGCTATTAATACAGCTGAAAAAAGCTACGCAGAGGCTAAATATGAGCAATCTGTTGCTGATCACTTGGTACTGGTTAATGAATTCGAATACAAATCACCGGAGCTAAGTTTTAATTTGGGATTAAGTCATCATTATTCCGAGAAGCCCGATGAGGCACAAACATGGTATGATCAAGTGACACAAAGCCCGAATAAGATGCTGGTTTCTTTTGCTTTTAACCAAGGAGGAGTCCTGTTTGGCAATAAAAAAGAATATCAAGCTGCACTCAGCAAATTCCAGTCTGCTTTAATTCAGGATCCTACAAACGAACAGGCCCGCTACAATTATGAGATGTTGGCTCGATGGCTTCAGCGGGATGAGGAACGCAAAAACGAAGATCAAAATAAGCCTGAACCATCAGAGTTTGCGAAGCGAAAGAAAGCCGAAGCAGATCGACTGGTGGAACAATTCCGCTTCAATGACGCTTTAAAGACTATGGAAGAAGCAATGGCACAAGATTCTACAGTGGCCGCTTACCAAGATTTTATAACCACACTTCAGGAGGTAGTGGAAATTGATGAAAACTAAACTTATCCTATTTCTATTTGGCTTTTTTCTTCTTTCGTCGGGTGAAATAACAGCTCAAACTGCCGGTGATTTCTTTAACAGGGCAGCACGGTCTTATGTGAAAACTGAGAAAGAAAATGCCTTAAAGGAAGTCAATCAAGGTTTGGGACAATATCCAACTGATGCCAAATTAAAAGCACTGAAAGAAAAGCTGGAAAAAGAGCAAAAAGAAGAAGAGCAAGAACAAAAGCAGGATCAACAGCAACAGAACGATCAAAATCAGAGTCAGGATAGCGAAGGAGAACAAGGAGAAGACAAATCGGAACAGCAAGACGGTGAGCAATCTGACGAAGACAAAGCGAAAGAAGGTCAAGAAGGAAAAGACCCCTCTCAGCAAAGTGAAGAAGAAGGAGAAAATTCAAACGATCAAATGGATGCCAATCTAGCTGATAGACAAAAGCGATTGGAAGAAATGCGAGAAAAGCTAAAAAGCATGAATCTAACGCCAGAACAAGCTGCTCAAATCCTTGAGTCACTCAATGCTGCCGAACTCCGATACATTCAAGACAACAAAAAGAAGCCAACACAAAGACCTAAACGGGGTCTTCCTGATTGGTAAAATTGTCGGATGTTGGATGACCGATGTTTGGTGTTTAGTGTCACGCTGAGCGGAGTCGAAGCCAGTGTAAGAGGTAATCTTGTAAACAGTGAAGAGGTAGTCGCAAACCAAAGTTTCTAGATTGATGAAAACTTAACTTTTGGACACCGATAATCGAAACTTAAATGATGAAGAAGTCCCACTGGAATGGTGGACACAATTGACAACCTTCATCGGAAATAAAAAATATCGAACATCGAATGCTGAATATTGAATAATGAAGTAACCCCGCTGGACAGTTGAACATATCGGTCATCTGACATCCAACACTATTTAAACCCAAATAAACATGAATAAAGAAGTCTATATCGTCTCTGCTGTACGCACTCCGCTTGGAAGCTTTGGCGGAAAATTGTCGTCAATGACTGCCATCGAACTTGGTAGTATAGCGATCAAAGGTGCATTAGCAAAATCCGGAGTCGCCTCAGAAGCTGTCAATGAAGTGTTTATGGGAAATGTCATTTCCGCAAACCTTGGCCAAGCTCCTGCACGTCAAGCTGCTATTGGAGCAGGAATAGGTTACAATGTTCCCTGCACCACTGTCAATAAAGTCTGCGCTTCAGGAATGAAAGCCGTGATGCTAGCAGCTCAATCCATTATGCTCGGCATCAATGATGTCGTGGTAGCAGGTGGAATGGAAAGCATGTCTAATGTCCCATATTATATCCCAAAAGCCCGTTTCGGGTACAAATACGGGAATGCCGAGATGGTAGATGGCTTGGTAAAGGATGGACTTTTTGAGGTTTATTATAAATTCCCGATGGGAAATTGCGCTGATAACACGGCAAAGGAAATGAACATCACTCGCGAGGAGCAAGATGCTTATGCGATTCAATCGTACAAGAGATCTGCTGAAGCCTGGGAAAAGGGAATGTTCAAAGACGAAATAGTGCCTGTGGAAATGCAAGGCAGAAAAGGTGAAACAATCCTGATCGAAGAAGATGAGGAGTTCAGAAACGTCATGTTTGATAAGATCCCATCCCTTAGACCGGTATTTGACAAAAACGGAACTGTAACCGCTGCCAATGCATCCACCATGAATGATGGAGCTTCTGCATTAATTCTGGTAAGCAAGGAAAAGGCTGAAGAATTAGGCTTGAAGCCTTTGGCCAAAATCCGTGGCTTTGCTGATGCAGCTACTGACCCGCTTTGGTTTACCACAGCCCCTGCTTTGGCAATTCCTAAAGCGCTCAAACATGCTGGAGTTTCTGCTGAAGAAGTTTCTTACTATGAGATAAATGAGGCTTTTGCAGCAGTTGCAATAGCAAATCAGCGGGAATTGAACTTGGATAATGACAAAATCAATGTCTTTGGAGGTGCAGTTTCGCTAGGACATCCACTTGGAGCTTCAGGTGCCAGAATCATCACTACGCTTAATTCTGTTCTTCATCAAAAAGGAGGAGATATCGGTGTAGCCGGTATCTGCAACGGTGGCGGCGGTGCTTCTGCCATTGTGATTGAGAAGATGTAATTAAATTTTAAAACTTGAAAAGCCTTCATTTTGTAGAAAGATGAAGGCTTTTTTTATTCCATTTATTTTTTAGGGGTTTATTCCAAAAAAGGTTTTTCTGAGTTATTCCCTTCTTCTTTCACACCATTTTCCGCTGGAATCAGATTGAATTTATTTTCTGAATAAGTTTTAGTAAATGTGGATTTCACACGGTTTGATTTAATGAAATATGGAATCCAGATAAATAAACCTATTATACTCCGTCCAATATCTCTGGAAGAAGATTCGACCTCTAATTCATGGAAATATTGATTAGCAACATATGCATCAAGCAAAAGTGAAACAAAATTCACGACCAATAAAATGATAACCATTTGAGGTGCTGCTGTTCGCAATTTGAAAAAGAAAATCAATGTCAGGATTGAATAGGCAAATAAAATCGTCAAAAACACAAAGCTTACGACACAATAAACTTGCAAAGAAGTGCCATAAGCTTGCGCTCCAACCCATACTGAATTATTAAAGTATTCTCCGGTCAAAAGATTAACAATAACAACGATGGGGATAATTATCACTGTAATTGAAGGTAAAATAAGCCACCCCCCAATACTATCATAAAGGCTCCGAGCTTGAGGTTTTGGATTGTATTGTTTAAAGATTTTCAAGCCAAAAACAAACGAGAAAAACAACAATAAAGTGAAGGAAAACACGGCAAGAAAACTCACTGACCCGCTGCTATTTGGATTATAAGTCAAAAAGAAACTCAACTCATTTGCCATTAAATTTTTCTGTTCTATGAGCTTGGGCACATCGGATCCTGGTATACTCGCTTTCAGCAATTCGTATTTATGACTGATGTTAATAATGTTTCCTTCGCCATTTACTTCGTTTTCATAAACAAAACCTCCTGCTTCTATCCGCTTCTGATAGGATTGAACAGGCCAACTTTCCGGCATTACGATTTTGGTGGAGATAGAAAAAACTTCTGGCTCACCTAAAAAATATTCCATTTCTCGGCTTGCTGTCTTGGGAAAACTTATTCTAGAATTTAATTCAAGTGGATAAACTTCTGCGTAGAGTTGATGTTCATCCTTTTCAGATTTCTGCCAAAAATTCTCTATTTCATAAGTCTCTAAAGTTGTGATCACATTTGAGATATTTCGGTCAGCATCGAGATACTCAATCGATCCAGCGGCTTTAATTCCAGGATAAATTCCAGCGTAAAAATCCAAATAAGACTTAGAAATCTCCTCGACTGTACTATTTATAAAGCTTGAACGAAGTTCATCAGCTCTTTTACCTCGATATTCAGTTCGGATTTCCAGAGAAGCGTTTCCCTCCAAATCTTTAACTACGATAAACTCATCTACTTTTTGAACTGACTTAGGCACTTCAGGAAAGCTGGTGAGGCTAGAATTATTTGGTTTGAGAACCAAGCCTTTTCTGTAATCTGGAAAATAGATATTCATCAAATTACCACCTTGATTCGAAATAGTTGGATCAACATATAAATCCTCACCTTTCCAATTAAAAGTAACTACACAATGGTCAAACGCAACTGCATTTGCCGAGAAAACCTCAACATTACTTTTCCATTGTGTGTTGACCAATACTGGAAAAGCTTCTATGCCTTCACTCCGGAGCAAGGAAACAAGCAGCAATGATTTGTCCTTACAATCCCCATACTTCTGATTGAACACTTTTTGAGGTGAATTAGGGCGGTAAGAACTCATCCCGGATTCCAATCCCAAATAACGAATATCATCCTGGACAAATCGTATAATCTCGGTAATCCTAGCAATGTTGTCTTTAGTTTCTTTCAGCTGACTCTTTATCGCATTGACCTCGCTTTCTGAATACCTATAAAGTGGCAAAGCCCAATCAACTACTGATTTCCAATCCGGAAATGTTGAATACGAAGTCATTGGATACATGGCTGACCAATAAGGAACATTGGTATCGAAACTTACGGCTTGGAGTCCATCATGATTCCAATGGTAAATATCATTACCATTTTGACTATTTATTTCAGGTTTATATTCGTGCCTTACAGCTTGAAACTGGAGTTTCTGATTCTGAGGTACTACAATCCTGTAGTTGAAATTCTCCACTTTTATCCCCAGTTTATGGTAGAAGAAGCCCGAAAATTGATCTCCAAATACGGGATTGAATCCCTTCAATGTATAACTATAGTCGATTATGTCATTTTTCTGAACATCAGTTAGATGAAGCAATGCGCTTAAAGCCCCGTCGTAAATATTCCGATCAGCGCTAGTTTCCTTTTGTATTATTTTAAAATCACTTGGATTCAGTTTATTTATCCTCTTTCCATCACGATAAATATTCACTTCATGCACTTCTAATTTCTGGAAAGCGGGGTCGTACTCAATCACCAAATCAGAATTTTCCGCAATACCGTCTGCAGATAAAACCTGCATACTATATCTATAAAAAACCTGTTTCTCCTTTATATTAACCTGATTTTCAAATAGTAAATAGCGAAAACCCTCACCAATCGGAATCTCTCGGTTATTATTCCAATCAAGAGTGGGAGTTTCAACCCAAACTGGTTTCTCAGACACCTCAAGCTTCTGTGCATAAGTTGTCAAGGTTATGGCAAAAAGTAACATTCCTTGGAATAGCGTTCTCTTCATAAAGGAGATAGGTCAGTTAATACCGAAAATATAAATATTTAATTCTCAGATTTTCGTCCTAAAAAATCTAATCTTCTTCAGCTTTTCATTCATGGGTTTTAGAGAACTGACTATGAGTTAATTAATTATTATTTCAGATCTCAACTAATTTAAAAAAAATTAAGCGACTAGACCCAAGACCGGGAATAACTATAAGTATTTAGTTAGCTTAATTTGGATTTGACATACTCCCTTCTTGAAACTCCCTTTTGAGTATGAAAAAATGAGGCTGTCTCATAACTGCTGATTGTCACATTGAGCGAAGTCGAAATACGGTTTAATTCACATCATATGGCCTTCGACTCCTATCACCCTGGGCGGAGTCGAAGGGTCAGGCTGACACAATCAGTCCTTTTGTGACAGCCCATTTTTTAGAATTTCGGTTACTATAAACTGTGACTGCCTACTGATCACTTTTCTCTGACCTAGGAAACCCACTCGTAAACTCCATTTCCAACTTCTCTTTTCCTCCGATCACGAACATCGCTTCAACTCCGGGAAGACTTTCAGCCAAGATTTTGGCCTTCTCAGGTCCCATTGCCATAAAAGCTGTAGCCAAGGCATCTGCCTGTGTAGCTGACGGCGCTAAAACCGAAACCGAAACCATGGAATGACTTACAGGAAAACCTGTTTTTGGGTCCAAAATATGCGCCCGACGATTTCCTTCCTCGTCGATGTAAAACTTTCGATAATTCCCCGAACTGCTGATCGATCGATTGTCCAATTCTACTTTCGTCAGCAATGAACTGGTTATTCCCATTTCAGCTTGAGCTGGATCTTCCACTCCAATCGTCCAAAGTGTGTTTCGGGAATTTAAGCCTTTCGCTTTCATCTCTCCCCCGATTTCCACCATATAATCGGAAATCTGATTTTTCTCCACCACCTCCACCAGTTTATCAATCGCATAGCCCTCTCCCAGCCCTGTGATATCAAGCATTACACCGGGTTTTGCAGCAAAAAAACCGGAATCGGTGGCCAGGATCATTTGTTCAAAACCAATCAAACCGACCAAATCGGCTACTTTTGCCGAGTCCATTTCCTCCCGTTGCTCAAAGGAAAAGCCCCATGATTTCAAAAGCGGATAAAGTGTGGGTTCGAAATATCCTTCGGACATTCGGTGATACTTTACCGTAGAATCCATCATGTCTTTGAAGGTGAAAGAAGGATTAATCAGTTTACCGGTTTGATTGAAATTTGAGATTTCGGAATCTTGAACGTATGAATTAGAAGCAACATTGATCAGGTTAAACACGGAATCAAATTCGGGCTGTAAATCTTTCCCCAAATCAGCTACTTGAATACGATAGTACGTCCCAAATATTTCTCCCTCATAGGTTTTATAGACTTTTTCCTTTTCTCCACAGGAGGTAAAAAAAACAACAGCAATCAGTAAATAACTCAAGGTGAATCGCATAATCGAAGAATTGAACGTTGAAAGAATTGGCTTCTTTCTATTGAAATAGAATATTTCTTCAAAAATAGTCAAATTGAATTCCTTCACCGTTAATTTCCCATGAAGTCGAAAAATCCACTTTTGGATAGCTATCTTTCACCTCTCGAATTTTAAATCAAAATGGCCCAAATTTCAGTCAAAGTGCTCCTGTTGAGTTTTTCTTTTCTACTTGGCATTAGTAGTTTTTCTGATTGCCTTGCTCAGGATACCATTCGAACCTATTACGATGAGGAGTCTCTTCACATTAAGGAAATTTTAACCAAGCTCAATGGGAAAGCAGAGGGTATTGTTCGGCTTTTTGACCCAAACGGTAAACTGGTACTTATCGGGAATTTAAAAAATGATCAGCGAAATGGGCTTTTTTATGATCTCGATCCAGAGACAGGAGATACGGTCAGAATTGTTGAGTTTCGAAACAACCTCCGCGAAGGGAAAGCCCTAAGTTATTATCCAGGTGGTGTGCTAAGTCAGGAATCAACATTTTCCAATAATCAACTTGAAGGCCCGGTAATTTCCTATTATGAAGATGGAAAAGTAAGAGATCGAACGACCTTCAAAAACAACAAACCGGAAGGACTTTCGGAAGCTTATTTTCCAAATGGAAATCCAAAAACCAAGTTTAATTTTCTTGCAGGCCAATACCATGGTCCCTATGAAGAGTTTGATGAAAATGGTCAATTGGTATTCAGCACCAACTATTCTCGTGGAGTGATCGATGGAAAAGAGATGCAATATTTTCCTGACGGAAAGGTCAAAGCAGTGCGCGAATTTCGTTCAGGGGAACTGAATGGCAGCTACGAATTAAATTATCCTGATGGAAAGCCCGAGCGTAGAGGAATGTACAAAAACGGTTCCCCAGAAGGTGAGATGATCGAGTACTTTCAAGATGGTTCGATTCGAATGAAGGCCATCTATCAAAGAGGTATCCCCACACTTCCAATTGTTTATTTTCATCCCAATGGATCAGTGAGGCAAAGGATTACTTATAACGGACAAGGAGATAAGGTCTTGGAGGAAAATTATTTCCCAAATGAACAATTAATTTCTTCCGTTCGCTTTCTAAATGAACTTGAAGAAGGTGAAGTAAAGATTTTTAGAGAAAATGGTAATCTATTGGAAATCAGGAACTATTCGAAAGGAAAAATGAATGGAATTCGGGAGCTTTATAATGAATCGGGAGAAGTGATTGAAACTGAGCTTTGGGAAAACGGAAATAAAATCAATAAATAAATCTGAAGTCTAAGGCAGTGGAAAGTCAATTTTCTATTTTTGCCGAAACGATTTTCAAATGAGCAACGCCATCAAGGAAACCCATTTCAATTTCCCCGGTCAAGTGGGTTTTTACAAAGGAAAAGTTAGAGACGTCTATATCTTTGAAAAGGAATTGGTTGTGGTGGCAACCGACCGAATTTCCGCATTCGATGTAGTCCTCCCAAGAGCCATACCTTTCAAGGGTCAAGTTTTAAATCAGATTGCAGCAGGATTTCTAAAAGCCACCTCGGACCTTGTTCCAAATTGGGTGACTTCCACTCCGGATCCCAGTGTAACTATCGGCAAGCGATGCGAACCTTTCAAAGTAGAAATGGTCATCCGAGGATACCTCGCTGGGCACGCGGCCAGAGAATACAAAGCAGGTAAACGAATACTTTGCGGAGTCCCTATGCCGGAAGGATTACGGGAAAATGATCCCTTTCCAACACCGATCATCACTCCTACGACCAAAGCTTCCGAGGGCCATGATGAGGATATTAGCAGAGAAGATATCCTTGCTCAAGGAATCGTAAGCGAAGCTGATTACTTGATTTTGGAAAAATACACCCGAGCACTTTTCCAACGTGGTCAGGAAATGGCCAATGAAAAAGGATTGATTTTGGTTGACACCAAATATGAGTTTGGTAAATTTGGGGACAAAATTTTGTTGATTGACGAAATACATACACCCGATTCCTCCAGATATTTCTATGCGGATAGCTATGAGGAAAATCAGGAGAAAGGAATTGCACAAAAACAATTGTCAAAAGAGTTTGTAAGACAATGGCTTATTGCGAATGATTTTCAAGGAAAAGATGGACAAACCGTACCGGAAATGTCTGATGAAATTGTAGAAAGCATATCCGATCGCTATATTGAGCTTTTCGAAAAAATCACCGGAAACCCATTTGTAAAAGGAGACATCAAAAACATCGAATCAAGAATAGAAAAAGCAATTTTGGCACATTTGAGCCAATAATACCAACTAAAGAAAATATGAAATGCCCATGAGAAAGGTTTCTCACACAGAGGAATGATTATCCGGGCACTCCATATGGCCGCTAAAAACAAATTATAAACAGATGAAATCAAGCATGACGAGAACGTCACACACTGGGATGATTATTCACCATGCGAGATTCCATGTGACCGAAAAAATCAATTTATAAACA
>CAYTXN010000006.1:30501-31710 GCA_964441195.1 uncultured Limnohabitans sp. | reverse complement strand
TTGACATTGGTAATGATGAAAGTCAAAACAGCCAAAACCATCGTCACAGCGATATTTCCAGTCATGTTGGCTGCACCTGGAAGCAATCCAAGCAAGTTGCCAAACCATACAAAAAGGAAAAGTGTGATCAGGTAAGGAACAAATTTCTTGTATTTCGGTCCGATGGAATTTTTCGCTATTTCATCCCGAACAAAAATCACGATCGGTTCTAAAATTGATGCGGCACCTTTTGGCGCTACAGCACCATGCTTCTTATAATGACCCGCTGCGGAAAGAGCCAGAAATGCTACCAGGAACATCACAATAAACATCATGACGACATTTTTGGTGATGGAAAAATCAGTGAAGCTCGCTCCGTCTACTCGACCCAGGTGATCATGATCATCGATGAAATAGCCTTCGTGAGCATATTCTTCTCCAAACTTATGAGTTTCGGGATTTTGGAAGTCTGAGGACTTAAAAAACTCCAATCCACGGTCTCCTGAATACACAATCACGGGAAGGGGAAGCGTCACATGGGTATGGCCAAAAGTAGCAAAATGCCACTCGTGTGAATCCACCACGTGATGCATGATAAAACTTGTCTTATCTTCTTCTGATTCAGCTGAAATTGCAGGATTGGAGAACCCCAGCAAAAATGCTGATAATAAAAGACTTAGGGCCAGTAATTTACGCGTCATCAACACTTATTTATGAGGGCTACTTCGAAATCGGCCGCAAGTTAGACAGAAAGGCGTATATATCAAAAACTAAGTAGAACAAAAAAACTACAAAGAAATCGGCGATAAACAGAATAATATTTTCCATTCCGGGCCAAACCTCCAGTCCTATGAAAACAAGTGAGGCAATGAATCTAAGAATCATTGCCAAAACCATGATTTGGAAGAAATTTTCTCCAAAATTTTTCAGCAAAAAAGCGTTCAAAAGACTAATCAGAAAGGAAGTTATTGCCATGAATGCGACGATTTCCCAAATCTTGGAGTGAATTACAACCGGCAAAATGAATTGAAGAAGCAAAATCAAAACCACCAAGGCGGCTGTCGCTAGTAGAAATTGGACATGACTATTTTTGGGCAGGGTCATTTCATTTTTTTTGCAAAAATAGCCCAATTTTTTTTTAAGCTAATTCGTAATAACAATCCGCGAATTTCAGGGGAAAATTCTCCAACATCTTGTGTCTTAAATCTTGATGCTCTTGAAATGATCAAT
>CAYTXN010000006.1:0-30401 GCA_964441195.1 uncultured Limnohabitans sp. | reverse complement strand
CTATTCACTTCTCACATTTTACTTCGGTCTCCGGTCTCCCCTCTTCTCTCATCGGTCATCTGACACCGGACACCTTGCATCTATCGTCTCATTTATCCTGCTTCATCTGCATCCAAAGCTGATAAAACGCCAAAAACACGGAAACGAAACAACATACCAAAATCCAAACGGGAAATTTCATCCCGGATCGCTGATCCAGCCAATAACCTAAATATGTACCTACAGCGATAATCCCAAACAATTGAAATGCAAGGCCGATGTACTTGACGTAAACAGGCGTACCACCCTCTCCGACTTTCTTTTTATCTTCCTTCCTTTCCATGATAAAGTGAAAGTATCTAAAAATTTCAGTAAAAACGGAGGCTGTTTGAAGTTCTGGTACGATTTGGGCTTTATCAGCGTTCGGTAACTGAGGTAAAAAGTCTATTTTGGTATTCTAATTGGGTTGAATCAGCAATGAAAAGATTTTCCGGACTGGCAGTAGTTTTATTTATTTTTATCGGAGCCTGTTCTTCAGAGCGCAACACCTTTACTAACAGGGCTTTTCATAATTTGACGGCACACTTTAACGCCTATTATTTAGCTGATGTCAAAATCAAGGATGTCGAAAATCAAGTCCTTAATAACTACAAAGAAGACTTCACGCAGGTATTACCAGTTTATATTCCCATTGATTCTGCAACAATTCAGCAGAATAAGGAAATTTTGGATTCTGCGAGAGAACTGTCCTCCAAAGCAATCGATTGGCACAGAATCTCAAAATGGGTGGATGACAGCTATTATCTTTTAGGTAAAATCGATTACCTCCAAGCGCAGCAGGATGATGCATTGAATGCCTTCAAATATGTAAACAGTAACAGTAAAGACAAAAATCTCCGTCATCAAGCCCTAATTAGTCTTCTTCGATTATATGTGGATCGGAAAGAATACGAAAACGCAAACTTCACCATTGATTACCTATCAAAGGAGACTGCAATAAGCGACGAAAACCGATTTGAACTGTTTAAAACTTTGGCCTACTACTATGAAAGTAGAGCTGATCAAAATGGCGTAATCGGAGCATTGGACCGGGCAGTCACCTATGCTCCCGATAAAAAAGAAGAATCTCGGATTAATTTTATTTTGGCCCAGCGATATCAGCGGGAAGGTCTCGATGCCTTGGCCTATGATTTTTACAGAAAGTCCTTGGATGGAAATCCACCGTACGAACGGAGCTTTTTTGCAACACTCTATGCGCAGCAAGTTGCAGAACTGAATGCCTCCAAGGATCTGAGAAAGGTCAGAAACTACTACGATGGTCTTTATAAAGATCCAAAGAACAAGGATTTAAAAGATGTGGTCATTTATGAACGTGCACTATTTGAGGAAAAGCAAGGAGACATCCAATTGACCCTGGAATTGCTTCATCAGGCAGCAAAGGAACCTGGAAGCAATCCCAGACTAAAAGGTTACATCTATCAGAAACTTGCAGAAATCAATCTTCAGGAATTCAAGGATTTCCGCGCTACCAAATATTATCTCGACAGCGCACTTACTTTTATCCGCGAAACTGATCCAGTCGCTATTTCCATTCAGGAGCAAAAAAAGACACTTGATCAATATGTTTTCCATGTGGAGCGAATCCAGCTAAACGACAGTCTAACAATTATTGCAGGGCTGAGTCCTGAGGAGCAGGAAGCCATCGCTCAAAACTTCATCAGAGCTGAAGAGGATAAATTGCTGGCTGAAGCAAAAGCCAAAGAAGCCCCGAAAAATTCTAATATTTTCAACAACCTTTTAGCTTTTAGCGGAAAAGACCCCGGAGCGAGCTTTTATTTTGATAACGGCGTCGCGATGCAACAGGGAGCCATAGAATTCAGCCGTGTTTGGGGCAATCGACCTTTGCAGGACAATTGGAGAAGGAGGTCTGCAATTTTCCAGACCACTACCCAACCTCAGCAGCAAACCGGATTAACCGATTCTTTGGCAAGCACGGAAAACCCAATTTTGGCAGCTTTGCCAACCATGGAAAGTCTATTATCCAATATCCCAAATACACCCGAACAACTTTCACTCCTGAATTCTGAGCTCGAGGAATCCTATTTTGAACTTGGGAAACTGCTTTATTTTGACTTTAAGGAAGTCGATCCAAGTATCGACAATTTGGAGACACTGATCCGAACTTATCCAGAAACTATTCGGAAACCTGAAGCCTACTACCTTCTCTATCTGGGTCAAAAAGATTCCGGTGGAAACTTTGAGCAATATGTCGGTCGACTTAACCGAGAATACCCTGAATCTCAGTATACCTACTCTGTCAACAATCCTAATGCGACTTCCGGTAATCTTGCTGCACTCGAATCCTCCAAAGGATATGAGCAAGCCTATAATTCCTACTATGCCGGACAATACCAGCAAGCTAGGCAACTAGTGAAAGCTACCCTGGAGGAATATCCACTGACCCGCAATACTGAGAAGTTACTTCTGCTAGATATAATGGTCACAGGAAAGCTGGAAAGCAAGGAAAGATTCAAAGGAAGGTTGGAAACTTATATTGAAAATACAAAAGATGAAACCTTAGTCAGTTTGGCAAGAAATATGCTCAGACCGCTTCTGAGTAGCGAAGAACTAGCTGCTTTGACTCCGAAGGATAGCGTGACTTTGGATTCTGCCCAACTAGCGTCGATAAACGAAGCTGAAAATCTAGGAAAAGAAGTCCCCGCCGATTCTCCATATAAGCTAAACGAATCTCAAACACATATCTTTGTCATCGCCTTAAGTCGAAGTGAAGCAGAAGCTGCAAAAAACCTTTTGGGTGACCTCGAAAACTTTCATGCTAGCAACTTTCCAAATGCTCGTCTACGTACAGGAAACATGAATTTGAATCAAGAAAATGCGATTTATATTATAAGTCCGTTTTCCAATTCCGAAAAAGCAAAAGAATATTACCAGAAATTTTCAGAATTTAAATCAGAAGGATTGCCAGAAACCGTGCAAAACAACTCCTTCTTTATTTCCATAGAAAATTTTCAAACCCTTAATAAAACTAAAAACACGGAGGAATATCTAAACTTCTTCCGAACCATATACCAGTAAAATCCTATGTCAAAAACTACCAAACCATCTAATCCTGTTTGGGCCGGTAAAACAATAAAATACCTTTGGATCGCATTTCTTGGAGGAGTTATATTCTTTATTCTCTTCGTTTGGATGGTCAGTGTGAACTTCTTGGGCTTGTTTGGTTCGCTTCCTGATTTCAAAGCGCTTGAAAATCCGGAAAGTGAACTGGCTTCCGAACTTTATTCAGCAGATGGGTTTCTTCTAGGTACTTATGCAAGGGAAAACAGAAGTCCTGTTAAATACAGTGAGCTTTCCCCAAATTTGGTTCAGGCTCTGATTGCGACAGAAGATGTACGATTTGAGGAGCATTCGGGAATCGATATGATTGCCATGATACGAGTGTTTGTCAAATCAATTTTGCTTGGTCAAGATGCCGGAGGAGGATCCACTTTAAGCCAACAAACCGCAAAAAATCTCTTCAAAACCCGAACAGATGCCTCTCAGGGTGTATTAAGTTCCGTTCCAGGGGTTCGCATGCTCATCATCAAAACCAAGGAGTGGATTGTAGCTACGCAATTAGAAAAAGCTTACACCAAAGATGAAATTCTGACTTTGTACCTCAATACCTCAGAATTTGGGTCTAATGCTTATGGTATTAAGACTGCTTCGGGTACATTCTTTAATAAACTGCCATCTGAGCTAGCGGTGCAAGAGGCGGCGGTTTTGGTTGGTCTCTTCAAAGCGCCTACTTATTATAGCCCTGTATTCAATCCTGAAAACTCATTGAGAAGGCGAAATACGGTTCTTTCTCAGATGGTAAAAAACGGAATGCTTGACCAATCAGATTTTGATTCGATTTCACAACTTCCGATCGAGCTAGATTATCGCGTAAGAAATCAAAATCACGGACTTGCAACATATTTTCGAGAAATCGTAAAAGCCGACTTGATCAAATGGAGCAAAGAAAACTTAAAGTCTGATGGTTCTGCTTATGACTTGTTTGGTGATGGATTAAGAATTTACGTCACACTTGACAGTAGAATGCAGCGGTATGCAGAAGAGGCTGTGCAAGAGCATATGTCTGTGCTTCAAGAAGCGTTTTACAAAGAGATGGGTAAGAGAGATCCTTGGATTGACGAAAATTTTCAAGTGATTCCCAATTTCATTGAAAATGCAGTAAAAAGAACCGAGGCCTATCGCCTGCTGAAAGTACGGTACGGTAATGACACGGATTCAATTGATCTTAAGCTAAATGAAAAAAAGAAGATGAGAGTCTTCTCTTGGGATGGAGAAATTGACACGCTGATGAGTACGATGGACTCGATGCGATACTATAAAAAGTTTCTTCAGGCCGGCTTCATGAGCATGGATCCTGAGACAGGCCATATCAAAGCATGGGTAGGTGGTATTGACCACAAATACTTCAAGTTTGACCACGTAAAACAAGCCAAGCGTCAACCAGGGTCAACTTTCAAGCCTTTCGTTTATGCTGCGGCCATCGAAAATGGCTACAGCCCTTGCTACTCCGTAGTGGATCAACCGGTGGAAGTGTATATCCCTGGTCAACCTGCTTGGAGTCCTTCCAATGCTGATGGCAAATTCAGCTATCAAAAAATGACAATTCGGCGGGCTATGGCTCAATCCGTCAATTCGGTGACAGCTTATATGATGAAAAAACTGAGTCCGAGGATTGTCATTGAAACCGCCAGAAGACTTGGAATTACCAGTGATTTGGAAGAGGTTCCTTCTTTGGCCTTGGGTGTAAATGATGTCTCAATATTCGAAATGGCGGGAGCCTTTGGCACATTTGTCAACAAAGGTGAACATACCACACCTTATTATATCGACCGGATCGAGGACAAAAACGGCAACGTAATCCAGCAATTTACTCCTCGAAAGAAGCCGGCAATGAGTGAGGAACATGCCTATTTGATGCTTTACATGCTCCGCGGTGGCTTTGAAGAGCAATCCGGTACCAGTCAAGGTGTACCATACACCCTTCGTGAAGGAAATGAACTTGGAGGAAAAACCGGGACCACTCAAAATGCATCGGACGGATGGTATATGGGCGTAAGTAAAGATTTGGTGTCTGGCACTTGGGTTGGTGGCGATGACCGTGCGATCCACTTTAGAAGTTGGGTAGCCGGACAAGGAGGACGTACAGCTAGACCAATTTGGGTCAAGTTTATGAGCAAAGTTTACGAAGACAAAAGTTTGGGTTATACCAAAGGCCCTTTCCCAAGACCGGATCGACCACTAAGCATCGAAATTAATTGTGATCGATACGAGCAAGAGAGTCAACGCTTCGCTGATTTTGACTACGATGCTAAGAAGAATGATTTCTGATTTCAGTCAACAATAAAATTTACCCATCGAAAAGCAGCCTGAATCACAGGCTGTTTTTTTAATTTTAAGCCATGCAGTCTTCCTCATTCTTGCCCGAAGAACATCTTCAGCTACCCGATCATCCCGGCGTATATAAGTATTTCAACGAAGAGAACGAATTGATCTATGTAGGCAAAGCAAAAAGCTTAAAAAAACGGGTAAGCAGCTATTTCAATAAAAACACGGGAGTCAACCTGAAGACCAGAAGAATGGTCAAAGAAATCAGGATGATTGAAATTACACTCGTTGACAGTGAACTGGATGCGCTGCTTCTTGAGAACAACTTAATAAAGAAAGCCCAGCCCAGATACAATATTTTACTCAGGGACGATAAAACCTACCCCTATTTGTTGATAACCAAAGAGCACTTTCCAAGAATTTTTCAGACCAGAAAGCATATTCCCAAACGAGGAACCTATTTCGGCCCATTTGCGAGCGTGAAGGCCATGAACAATGTGCTCGATTTAATTCGTGATCTTTTTACCATCCGGACCTGCAAGCTTGATCTCTCTCCATACAAAATAGATGAAGGCAAATACAAGGTTTGCTTGGAGTATCATATCGGAAATTGTCAAGGACCTTGTGAAGGCCTTCAAAGGGAGCCTCAATACCTCAAGGACTTAGAACAAGCTAAACATATTCTCAAAGGAAACTTGGGAGTTCCAAAGGCCTATTTCAGACAAGAAATGCAGGCATTAGCAGAAAATTTGGAGTTTGAAAAAGCTCAGAAAATGAAGAACAAACTTGACTTATTAGAGAAATACCAATCCAAGTCCTTGATCACCAGTCCGAGCATTCAGAACCTTGACGTCTGCACACTAGTTTCCGATGAAAAATACGCTTATGTGAATTACATGCGAGTCATCAATGGTGCGATGATCACCTCAAAGAATGTGGAATTGAAGAAAAAGCTTGATGAAAGTAGCGAGGAATTACTTCTAACTGCTCTCGTCAGACTTCAGGATCAGTTTCAAAGTGATGCTGAAGAAATCCTTGTAAACATTGAACCTGAAAATCCGATTGAAGGTCTCAATCTAACAGTGCCTAAAATTGGTGATAAAAGAAAACTGATAGAACTTTCTCTGAAAAACGCCTTGTACTACAAAAAAGAAAAGGCACTTCTTCAGGGACTTAATCAAGACAAAAAGGATCGAGTCATTCGACAATTACAGCAAGATTTGAGTCTGCCAGATATTCCAGATCACATCGAATGCTTTGATAACTCAAACATTCAAGGAACTAATCCAGTGGCAAGCATGGTCTGTTTCTTGGGCGGAAAACCTGCAGTAAAAGAGTATCGACACTACCATATCAAAACAGTAGAAGGACCCAATGATTTTGCCAGTATGAAGGAGATCGTAGGAAGACGCTATAAGCGATTGATGGAAGAGGAAAAACCGCTCCCAAAACTCATTGTTATAGACGGAGGCAAAGGGCAACTCTCATCAGCGGTAGAAGCCCTTCAAGAATTGGGAGTTTACGGGAAAATGCCCATCATCGGCATTGCAAAGCGATTGGAGGAAATCTATTTTCCTGGAGATTCTTATCCTATTCACATCGATAAAAAGTCTGAAAGCTTAAAACTCCTTCAGCGAATTCGTGATGAAGCCCACAGATTTGCAATTACTTTTCACCGAAATGTTCGAAGTAAAAATGCTTTTGGAACTCAATTGACGGGGATAGCCGGAATTGGAGAAAATACCGCAGATAAATTGCTGAAGCATTTTAAATCTGTAAAAAATATTAAGTCAGCTACTGAAAACGAATTAACCTCGGTAATCGGATCGAGTAGAACAAAAGCGCTGCTGGAATGGATGGAAAAAAATAAAGGGGCCTGAGCCCCTTTTTTATTTTACCACTCCCAAAGGGAGTTTTCAAATTCTAATAGTTTGTATTCAAAATCCAGCGAATTAAGATAAGCTTGCATTTCGGGATTCGCATGCTCCGAGCTAACTAAATCAGCAATCAAAGCCTCATCCGGATTTGTAAACCTTCTAACAACAGATCGAAATAACCTGGATTCAAAAGCTTCATCATAAGTCAAACTTTTGGAGATGTTCTGAAAATTGATCCAACGAGCTTCCGGATGGTTTTTGAAGTAGTTGATGAAATCTTTATATCTGATAAAAGCAACAGTCTTTTGTCCAGCATTGGCATTAGTCTGTGAAGGCATTACCAATTCAATGTATTTGATATCAAATTTCAACTGTGAATGATGCTTTTCAAAAACAAAGTCTTCCTTGAAATCTAAGTAATAGAGTTGTTTGGTGAATATGGAATCTCCGTTAGCAGAAATCCAAAAATTATCTTGGAATTCAGCAATAGAGAGTGGTTTTGTAAATTCATCATCTGCAAAAACCTCCAATGCATTTTCATCAACCACGGCTTTGTAGATATGATTCACTATACCGTTTGCCTTATTATCTCCAGAACCGTAGAGGGAAAGATTGTATTTTTCTCTAAGATCCACTCTTCTCCAAACAGAGATTTGGTACATCTTATCATCTTCCCTTATCCGTTTAGCAGAGTAAATTGTATCCATGGCGAATTGGCGATCACCAAAACCTGATGGATTGACACTGGTAGCAACCTGGGCATTGGTGCTAGCTGGTAGCAATCCAAGGACAACCAAAACTGCCAGGAAGATGTGTTGCACAAATCGTTTCATATTTTTCTTTGTTTACTTCGAAAACCGATTACTTCACAGCAAGTCGGAAAATCTGTCTTAACTCAGAGTTGATTTTATTACCTCTGAAGTTTGTTCTTGTTACTTGTGTTACTCGGATCACAATGTCATCACCAGGACGTGCACTTTCAAGTAAAGTTCTCATACTACCCCCAATTGGAACTGAACCTCTTGGAACCTCGCTTCTTAGCAGAATAAGCTCTCCACCAGTTACTTCAAAATTTGAGTCTTTTGCCATTGTTCGAGCGAAAGTCGGTTCCGCTACAGCTGCAACTTTCATGCCGCTGAAAACATTGACTGCGTGAGCAACAGACCCATCAATTTCAGTCCCATTTGCTGCCAAGGCTTTAATAGTTGGCAATGGAACTGGTTTAATATCAAACGCTACGTCACCGATTTTATTTCCACCACTGCTAACGCCAATCGTCACTTTACCTGATCCGCCTGGGATTACAGTAAGCTGTCCTGGCTGATTGCCTTTGATGGATTGACCATTGCTGACATTGAAATCAGGAGAATAGGTATTACCCAAAGCGGGAACCTCAATCAATAATTCGTTTGCACAGTCCGCATAAAGCTGCTGAACTACCTCAGAAGAAACTTTGATGATAGGTTGGGCTACAAAATATTCGTACTCAACAGGGATCACTTGATCTTCACCACCGACATTGGTAGTGATTTCTCCTGTAAGCAGTTGTCTGGAAAGGCCTCTATCGTCATAACTTCCCGCAGGAGGTACGGTGAATTCAACTTTACCAAATCCATTTTCAACTGGAACAGTCCTACCGCCAAGCGTCATAGTAGGTGCTGCTGAAGATGAAGCAGAAGCAATGAACATATCCCCTTGGAATTTTGTACCTGCTGCCACGACATTCGATACAGCTGCAATTTTTCCTTCTAGAATATCCGCCTTGAAGTAAAATGTACCGATTGATTTAGCGATTTCGCTTAAGGCGTCACTTTCGATATTCAACACTTCATTCTGGTATTGAGAAATCAATGCCAAAACTGCACCCACCGGAGATTTTACAAAAGTCAGATTCACAAAGCTTTTACCCCTAGCCTCTCTATCATTTGCAAAAAGATCTATGTCTTTAGCATCTCTTGCGATTGGCTGAAAAGTCATTCCAGTAATTCCGATACCATCCAATATCCCGGTAACCTGAGTTGGATAAGCATTTAGCTTTTCTTTAAGCTCCTCTCCTTTGCCACTATTGGCGAATAAATTACCTGGAACCTCAGTGTTTTTCAAGGCTGAATTAACAAAGTTACCCTCTTCATTCTTAGCATTAGCTTGTGATATTAGCTGCTGCTTCAGATCTTCTAGGTAAGCAAATATTTCTTTGGTAGCATCTCTTACTTGCTGAGAAGCTGCCACTTTAGGAACATCTTTAGGATTATTTCCCTGCTCTTCAACTGCTCCTCTAATATTTGCAACGGAAGATTCATTCTTGGTGATATAATTTCTAGAAGTCCTTTCCATCCCATCATTGATGAGGACGAACTTCTGGAGAATCTGATTACTTACTTGGAGAGCCAATAGGGCTGTCAAAACCAAGTACATCATCCCGATCATCCTTTGTCTAGGTGTCTCTTTAGCTCCTGCCATCTTGTTTTTTTAAATTTCTATTTATAGATGATTGAACTTGATTAACCTTTCATAGCAGATAGCATTCCGCCATAGATTTTGTTGAGAGAGCTAACGTTTTGATTCAACTTGGCCAATTCATTTTTAAACGCTTCTGTTTCTTTGCCTGCTTCGGTTAAACCTTGCATAGCAGAAGTCATATTACTGTAGAACTTATTCAATGTCTTCACATGGCTATTGGCATCTTGCAATTCCATTTCATAAACAGTATTCAAGGCGGTAAGATTTTTGGTCACATTTTGCACTTGAGTATGATAAGCTTTCGCATCCTGAGAGGCCGCGGACATTTCAGTCAAGGCTGCAGCAGTTTTGCTGTATGACACGTTCATGTCAACCAAAGTTTTGGCAGCAGACTTAACATTCGTAGCATATTCGTTAGTTGCCACTGCAGCATCTGAAAGGTTGCCCATTTTTTCGGCTGACGTAGCAAGATTCTGCATTCCTTTTCCAAGGCTATCAATCAATTCAGGTCCGATTTTCGCCTTAGTTAGCATATCGTCCAATTTGGCAGAGACGTCATCTCCTTTGGATTTCTTTTGTGAACCATCTGCCAATTCAGGATAAATTTTACTCCAATCCATTTCTTCTTGACGTGGTTCAAAGGATGAAAGGAAAAAGATAATTGCCTCGGTCGTTAATCCTACTCCGATCATAATATTGGCGAATTGCCAATCGAGGATTTTAAACATTGCACCAAGAATTACGACAGCTGCACCAATACCATAAATTTTTGGCATCACGTCACTGTAGAATTTAGCTTTGAAGGAGTTACTGTTGCTCGCCATTGATAATTTTAAGATTAAGGTTAAGGTTTTTTCTGATTATTTGGTGATTTATCTTCTTGAACGTTTGGAGGACTTCACGTCCATTGATCCAGATCTACCCATAAAGGTCATTGCGGTTCTAAAACCAATATGAGCTTGAGCAACATCCTGATATTCATAAGTTCGAGTAGAGGTTTCCAGGTAATGAGCAATGTCTTTCCAGCTTCCACCTCTTACAATTTTTCTTGGTTCATTGGGATCATCATATACTGGATCCAAATCCCAAGTATCTACACGAGATGTAGTTTTGTAAGCATCCAATACCCATTCTGCAACATTGCCTGACATATTGAACAAGCCAAAGCCATTTGGAGCAAATACATCTACTGGAGCTGTATAAGCAAAACCATCATCTATGTAATTACCTCTACCTGGCTTAAAGTTTGCCATTAGACAGCCTCTCTTGTTTTTCAAATAAGGACCTCCCCAAGGATATTTGGCGACATCTTTACCTCCTTTAGCAGCGTATTCCCACTCAGCTTCGGAAGGAAGTCGAAATGAAGGCACATCAAAATCTGACTCATCATTTGCTCTGAGGTGGTAAGTTCTCCATTCGCAATATTGCTGAGCTTGATCCCAAGTAATACCTACTACAGGGTAGTCGTCGAATGCTGGATGATCAAAATAGAATTCCATTAAAGGATCCCCATAATGGTATGAAAAACTAGTAGACCAAACAGTAGTGTCTGGTCTTAATTCGTCAAAATTAAATGTCGGAGGATCTTTTAGAGTCGTAGGAGTTCCTGTAGCAAGTTCTCCATTTTTCACAGCTTCCAAGAATTGCCTGTATTTATTATTAGACACTTCATATTTGTCCATAAAAAATTCTGAAATCGTAATCTGCTTGTTCATAGCAGACTGCGTATAAGCAATATCCTCGTCGGATTGTCCCATCCAAAATGTACCTGCTTTCACTGGTACCATATCAATGGGAAGGTTCTGTTGCCAACTTGCTCTTTTGGCTACTCCGGTTACTTCACCTCGTCTATTAGCCTTGTCACTCGCAGATCCCTTCTTATTAAAAAGCCCGCAACCTGGTAAAAGAGTTGCCACGGCTAGGCCTAAAGTGATAGGCACTAATCGGAGTTTCATTTTTTTATACATAAATGACATTTTTGAAATCGTCAAAATTTTCCTCAATATAAATTTGATTCGGTTATCGAAATTTAGGCGAATTATGGGCAATTATGCAAATAACCTGCCAAATAATAACCTTTTTGTAAACGAACCGTAACAGTTCATTTTTTCAATTCCCAAGCTAATTGTTTGGATTAAAACCTAAATCGTGGAGTTCTCTGTATCACTCTTTCCATTTCCCTTCCGGAAGTAGGGAGCACATACCTGAGCATTAATTCGTGACTGGTCGGAGATTTAGCCTCTAATCCTCCAACCACCAAATCAAAAGCATAACCAAGCTTCAATGAATTATCGCTTAGTAGACTATATCCTAATATTAAGGAAATAGATTCTTCACCGCGATAGGCAATTCCTCCATTTATTTTATTTTGATGTGTTGCCATAACGCTCACATCGTAGGAAAAATTATTAAAAGACACAGTTTTAATAAGTAAACTTGGTTCAATCCTTAATTGGCCAATCGGTCGAATCCTATATCCAAATAGAAAATAGGAATGATTCTTTAGCTGATTGGAATAAGCCCCATCTCCAAAATCAAAAGATGGCTGATTTAGATGTTTAGCACTCAATCCTAAGTAATAATTTCCTCGATCATATAATATCCCCGCTCCAAAATCCAGTGCAATCTGCCCCTCCTTGCCAGCTTGAGGCAAACCGGGTTCTGGATTGACTACAATTAATTCATCATAATTTAATGAACTGGAGAAGATTCCTACATATCCCCCAACGCTGAGAGTGGCCCGGTTTAGCTTTTTATGATAGCTACTCTTCAGGTTTACCTCTAGATTTCCGCTTGGACCTATTTGATCATTCACAATAGAAAGACCGTAACCAATATTTTTTGAGTCCAACCTGCCCTCTGCTGTAATCAATTGAGTAACAGGAGCCCCTCCCTGACCAGAGGCGGTGGTATAATTCAACCATTGGGAACGATGAAGTGCAGAAAATCGATAACCTCCATCTTTTCCGGCAAAAGCTGGATTGTAAAACATGCCATTATACATGTATTGAGTAAACTGTGCATCTTGCTGCCCTTGCACTATTCCTACACTAAAAAGTAGAAGTAGCGAAAATCCAAGCTTCAAAAAGTTTTTCAGTCGGCTTTTAGTAGTCATTTGGCTGTGGTATATCCAATTTTAAACTAGTGTATGAATTTAAACTGAAAAACCACAGAAAATGATTTTTAGATTTACAAATTATTGGCCTTTTTGATATAAAGCTCAAGCGCACCGGTCATACTTGGAGCATTTGGCATCGGAGCTTCAATATCCAAAATTAAATCCAAATCTCTCACCGCTTGAGCGGTAGTAGGACCAAAAGCTGCTATTCTAGTATTTCCTTGGACGAAATCAGGGAAATTTTGTTTTAATGATTTGATTCCCGACGGACTAAAAAAGGCCAAAACATCATATTTGACATCTGCCAGATCCGAAAGGTCTGCAGCAATTGTATGATAAATTATCGCTTCTGTAAATGAGATTCCATGTTTTTCCATGTAACCCGGAATATCGTCCTTGCGGATGTCAGAACATGGAAAGAGGTATTTCTCATTTTTATGCTTCTTGAAGTAATCAAAAAGATCCTCTGCAGTCTTCTGCCCAACAAATAGCTTCCGCTTACGAATGACAATGTATTTTTGAAGGTAATGCGCTGTCTGATCTGAAATACAGAAGTATTTCATTTCGGCTGGCATCTCAATCTTAAAATCCTTGCAAATCGAGAAAAAGTGATCTATCGCATTTCGACTGGTAAAAATGATAGCCGTATGCTTTAAAATATCAATTTTTTGCTTTCGAAACTCTTTCGGAGGAACTGGCTCTACCTTGATAAACTGCCTGAAGTCAATTTTTAGTTTATACTTCTCCGATAGTTGAACATAGGGAGAATTAACATCGGTAGGTTTTGGCTGGGAAACTAGTATACTTTTTACTGGCTTAAAGCGATCTTTTGGAGCTGCACTCATGCTAGTTATTTCCTTAATTTTAGGTTAAATCCCATCATTGACCAATGTACATTATCCATTTTGATAGAATAAGAAATGGGATCAATTCGGCGATGCAAAGGTAGGTAAATAAATGGTATTTCTTAAAACTCAGTCTATTCATCATAATCAGAAACAATCCTAAGACTCCCAAAATATATCCCCAAAACAATCCCGGAATCAAAATCGAAAGGGCCGATTCGAGGCCTGAATAATTGTTCACAACGAAATAGGCCCCCACTAGGATCATTATTGTACAACCAAAAACGATCAGTCTCAGGAGGTAAAAAAAATGTGAAAACTCCGCTTTTCCCAAGTCAAATAAATAGGAAATCACTCGAATCCCGATAAACTTCAAGATCGTCATAACTAACACGGCAAAAGCCCCAAGGAGCCAAATCAGCAAAAGCGAGGAATAATCTAGTCCGATCCAAATTTCCAACCAATCCTTTTTGAAAATCACCAAGCTAAGTACCCCCACTTCCGAAATCATCATTCCTACTATCAGCAGGTAAAAGATAATATCGAAGGAAAAAAATTTCTGTAGGTTCCCATTGTCCGAGAAGTCCTCTGCGCTGATTACGGCCAAAGGCTGCACCATCACAGCCAACAAATAGGGATACGCAAGCTTATACAAAGCCAAAAAAAATAGAATCACCAATAGGCCAGTCACATAAAAATCTTTAACCGACTGCGAAACAAAACGCTCAAATAACGGAATCGATCCTGAGCTTTGACCAACTTCAATCAATTGCTCGCGACCCACTACCTTTTTGAGGCTAGTATTCATAGCCGTTAGATTGGGACTGACCACCGTAAAGGTCACTGTATCCTTGCCGAATTCAGTTCTTAAGTTTTGGACATTTTTGAAAATGACAGTGTCTGAGGTCGTTAATTGCCATAATTTTTGATCAATAAAGACTGTCGATTCGGATGGCAATTTGATCTGAAGTTCAGAATTGGGAAACGCATTCAAGTCAAGTTTCAATTCGATTTGATTGTTACTTCCCAACCAGGATTCCTCTCGTGCTGATTTCCAATTGCCATCGTAATTTTCCAAAACCTGTGCCTCCAGCCCATAGCTTATCAAACCGACAACAAAAACGACTAGAAATCGAAGTTTTACCATAGCATTATAAAGGCACTAAAACCTGGCTAGATACCCAAAATGAATTCGAGAATAGGAAAACGATAAAGGTTGGATACTAGACTTGCCTATCGCAAGTACAAAGCTGAATAATCCTCCGTCAGTGTCCAAATTGATTCCAGTACCAAATGAGAAAGGGCGATCAATTTCAGGAGAATTATAAGGATTATCTACTATTCCGAGATCTGCAAAGACTAGTAAAAAGGAATTTTGGTCAAAAAACAACCGTTGCTCCAAATTTAGATAGCCGTAACTTTTCGCAAAGAAATTTTTCTCGTTAAAACCCCGGAGACTTTTTAGACCTCCAATTCTATACAATTCATTTAAAAATAGATTTTGATTTTGGAGAAAACCACCTACCCCTCGAATCCACATACCCCAAGAAGGTTTGATGAAAACATGCTTTTCACCGGAAAACCAGCCCTGATATTGTGCTGAGGATTCTTCAAGGCCTTCATACAATTCCTCCGGTAATCCCGTGTTTTGAAGAATTCGTTTATTGCCAAGTGAAAAAGTCCCCTGAATCCGGCTGCCTCTTCTTGGAGAAATGGGTGAATCCAGGGTATTCCAATCCATTCCGATGCCGTATTGATTCCATCGGTAATCGATAGAAGAAGGAAATTCCAAGCCAAAAGTAAGATCTTGGGAAGAAATCAAATCACCTGCTTTTCTTTTTGTAAAAAAATTCAAATACCCATCATCAGAAATCCGGTACCCAAAATCCAGCTCAAAGGATCTGTTGACAAAGCTTGAATCTTGCTTCAGCAACGAAAAACCAACCGAGACATCCAAAGGCGATCGAAATACAAATGATTCTTTCGCCTTTATTTCCAAGGATTGAGACTGAATATTTAGCCTTTGCCAATTGAATGAAAAATCCCTCCCTTTTCCTCCTAAATGATATAACTGAAGATCAACTTCACCTGTAATTAAAACTTTACCGGGTTCATTTTCATTGGGTAAAAGTCCAATCACCCCATCAAAAACATTGACTCTCCGATCTTGAATTGTAAATATGGGTTTTGCTTGTTGGGTCTGAAACGTCAACTCTGGCATTCCGACAACCGAGAAATAAGGTGATCGGCGAATTGTTTGAGTTGCTTTCTGCAGTTTTTTCTGGGAAAAAATTTCCCCAGGAGCCAATCCCGAAATTTGCTGAAGATATTGGACTTTCGTTTTGCTTTCCCCGGAAATCGCCAAGCTGTCCCAAGTGATCTTTGGCCCTGAATCAAATATCAAAACTCCGGAAATTAAACTTTCTCTCACTGAAAGGCTATCGATTTTCATTTTTGCAAAAGGTAGCCCTTGGTTTTCAGCTAATTCTAGTGCTCGCTCTATCCATAGAAAAGGTTCAGGATAATTTTGCCCCGGCTTCCCCAAAGAATTCAAAAATTCCTCCGGAACATTTCCGGTTTTTACCATTTCCCAGCTAAAAAGCCTTCCAAACTCCCAAATAAACGAAAGTGAATCTGATTGAAGGTCTTCCTTAAAATACCCCTCTAAAAATCCCTGGGCTTGAAGAGTTCTGGAAACTGAGTCGGCTAAATTCTTAGCTTCACCCAATTGAGTGAAACTTCGAAATTCTCTGATTTCTGAGGTTGGAGAATGAGCCCACTCCACCCGAATGACTGCCTGTCCAAGACAAATTACCTGTCCAAAAGTGATCCAAGTGATTACCGTCAACAAAAGCGACTTCAAGGTGCAATGCGGGATTGATTATCTTTGCAAGATAACTGAATTCACTTGGCAGGCATCTATATCCACATACCCTTTTGCAGGCAGGCTTGCCATTATTGCGACTTCCATTTCAGTACCAACCTTAGCCGGGTCGATCAAATGGTATCAGCCATTGGTCGGGAACTTGAATTGCGAAATAAATACCTCGCAGGACAAACCATCGAAACAGTCTACTTTGGAGGTGGGACTCCTTCCTTGCTTTCGGGAAAACATCTTCGGTTTTTATTGGAAAAAATTCGGGAAAATTTTCCCTTACAGGTAAAAGAGATCACGCTCGAAGCCAATCCTGATGATCTTTCTGATGAAAATCTTGCGCTTTGGAAAGATTCGGGGATAGATCGGCTCAGCCTTGGGGTCCAAAGTTTTCAGGAAACCGTCCTACGCTTCTACAACCGAGCACACACTTCTACGGAAGCCTTGGAAGCGATTTCCCGTGGAAGAAGAGCAGGGTTTGAAAAGTTTTCGATTGACCTGATTTACGGTTTTCCTCATGCTGATCATACCATTTGGGAAAAAGACTTGTCAGAAGCAATCCGTCAAAACCCCGGACATATTTCTGCTTATTCCTTGACTGTAGAACCAAATACTGCCTTAGGCAAATGGACCGAAAAAGGAAGATTTCAACCTGCAGAAGAAGATTTTGTGGCTGAGCAATTTGAATGGCTGCAAGCGCAAACCGAAAAGGCTGGATATGTCCAATACGAAATTTCAAACTTCGGAAAGCCCGATCAGTTTGCCCTGCACAATACAAACTATTGGAAAGGGGTTCCTTATTTGGGTTTGGGACCGAGTGCACACTCTTTTGACGGTAAAAATCGAGGTTTAAATCCTGCCTCCAATTCACACTATCTAAAATCTCTGGATTCTGATCAAATCCCTTTTGAGATCGAACGTTTGTCCATTCAGGACCAGATTAATGACAGGATTTTGACTGGTCTGAGAACAGTCTGGGGATTTTCTCCGAATGAGATCGCCATTGAATTTGGGATTGATATTTTGCGAAGTAAGGAAAAAGAGATCGCTAAATTAGAAAGTCAGGGTTGGCTAATATGGGATGGTAAAATCCTATCTTTGAGCAAAAGGGGGATGCTACTGGCAGACAGTATCGCCGCCGAACTATTTATTTGATTTTATGCGATACGATTCAACTCCAGGAAGAAAAAAAGAAGCAGCACCGTTGGAGGCCGCTTTCAATGAATTACTCAAAGCATACCGACTGGAGGATAAATTCAAAGAAAAACAGTTGATAAGCGCATGGGGTGAGATCGTAGGAAAAACCATATCAGATCGAACCACTTCAGTTTTTATCAAAGAAAAGAAGCTTTTTGTCAAACTGACCTCAGGCCCAGTGAAGAAAGAATTGATGCTTAATCGATCCAAAGTATTGGTCCTGATCGAAGAAAAAGTAGGCAAAGGTGTGGTTGAAGAATTGATTTGCCTATAAATCGTTTTGACAATTTTTAACTATCCCTTGCTGACTGATTTTACCCCATTTTATCAGGATTAATTCAGTTTCAGTATTATTGCGATATAATTCTGATGCTCAAACTACCCTCCATCCATATTGGCAAACTCAGCCTTTTGCTCTCCATCTTGGTATGGCTTGCCTTGCTATTTGTGGATTTGGTGCGGCTTTTTGGGATGATCAACGAGATCAACTCGGGGATATCGGATGAGATCACATGGATCCTGGAAATCCTTTTTTTCTTCACGCTTTATGGTTTTTATAGCTATTCGATCGGCAAAAACATCCAAAGCGATTTCTTAAGCCTTCTATGGCGGGCTGCCTCAACGGGGATATTTGCAAGCGGAGTGGCGCTTTTGATCGAGCTATTCTACTTGTCTTTGGGAGATAGCAAATTAGCTTCTGAGCTTTTCCTCAAAAACTTTTTTTACCACGTCAATTTCGCACTTACAACTATTTTCCTCATTTCTTCCGCATTACTTTGGAAGCATTTGATTCTCTATCAGAAAAGCAAACAAGTCGTCAAGCAGTGGCAAGCGTTCGAATTTGCTATGCTGGTGGCGATGTTTTTTGTTTTTTTCAACAAAAACAATTTCGATTACAGTTTCCTCTTCGGGATGGTGATTCTGCTTGTGATTTCGGCAGTTTTATCAGGAAACCTCAAATGGATTCCTTACTTGACTTTCAAGGAAAAATGGAAGTCATTGCTTTTCCTGTTTTTTATCCTGATCTGCATAGGTTACTTATTTAGGCGATTTATGGCCTATTCTGAAGCAGAAACTTATCAGGTTAATCTGACTGACAACTTATTCCTGATGGCCCTGTTTGGATTTATTTTCATCTATGCCATTTTCAGCTTTTTGGTCACGCTTTTCAATTTGCCAACATCATCAGTTTTTGAGCAAAAGCTAACTGAGGCCATTAATTTCCAGCGGCTAAGTCAGTCGATTCAGCCTGGCGAAAATGAAGAACAGGTACTTGATATCCTTCTGGACAGCTGTATGAGTGCATCCTATTCAGACGCAGCTTGGATAGAAATTAACTCTGAGGAGCAAAAAATAGGATCAAATCAATTACGATTCCTAGATGAATCGACCAAGGAGGAGCTTTCTGAATTGATCAACAATCAAAAAACTGCAATAGACTGGGCTTCAACCGATCAGCCGGAGATGCTTCAGGCACTTACCATCCGACTCAGTCATCCCCGGTTTGAATCGATTTTGCTTGTTCCCTTGGTCATTAATAAAACAGCCATCGGCCGAATTGTTCTCTGCAAAGAGGTGCGTGATGGCTTCAATAAAGAGATGGTCAATATCATAAGCACATTTGTAAGGCAGGCATGCATCGCCGTGGAAAACCACCGGCTTCTCAACCAAGCCATACAAAACGAGCGATACCAAGAGGAGCTTAAAATTGCTCAGCGTGTCCAAAAGGCTTTATTACCAACCAAGTTGGATCATCCGGTTTCATTTGATATTTGCGCTTTTTCCAATGCGGCAGATGAGGTAGGAGGTGATTATTATGACACATTCCAATTGGATGAAAATCGATATGTCCTCATTATAGGTGACGTTTCAGGTAAGGGAACATCAGCAGCATTCCACATGTCTCAAATGAAAGGAGTGTTCCACAGCTTGATCCAATTAAACCTCAGCCCCGCCCAATTTATGATCAAGGCAAATTCAGCGTTGAGCAAATGCCTGGGTAAAAATCATTTTATCACAGCCTCTATCTTTATTATCAATATTGCCGAGAAAAAAATCTGCCACTCCCGCGCGGGTCATATTCCGACGCTATTTTATAAATCAAAGGAAGCAAAATCCGATTTTATGTTCTTTGATGGCTTGGGTTTGGGGATTTTGAGAAACAAGCAGTATGAAAATCACGTTCAGGAAAAGACGTTCAGCTATGAGGCCGGTGACATCTTAGTCTTAATTACCGACGGGATCGTTGAGGCCAAAAATCAAAAAGGACAGCAATTTGGCTTTGAACGTATTCGAAGCTTGGTAGAAATTCACCACGCAAAAAGTCCAAATGATATTCAAAACCAACTTATTGATTCTCTCCACGTTTTTGTGGGTGGTGATCGAATGATCGATGATGACTACTCTATGATGGTAGTCAAATTCAATAAAGACAATTAAAAACATTTTATATAAAGTAATCGTAAGCCATGCTTCGTCTGGAAAAATCAACAGAAAATCAAAATGACATCTTAAGTCTATTCGGTGAAGTCGATGCGAGTAACTCCGTGATCTTGGACGAGGCCATCCAAGAGCTGGTCGATGAGGGAAGTCAGTCGATCATCATAGATGGTGAAAAACTCGATTATATCTCTTCAGCGGGATTAGGAGTATTCATGTCTTATCTGGAGGATTTTAATGAAAAAGGGATTAGCATGAAAATTTGCGGGCTGACTCCAAAAGTATTTGAGGTGTTTAAGATTTTGGGACTGGATCAACTGATCCCAATTTATCAAGATAGAGTAGCGGCATTAGCCGAATAAAAAATGAAATATAGGCTTGACATTGCTTGCCAGACCTCGGCACTCTCGGAATTGAGGACTTTCCTCCAAGGGGCCTTGATTGGCGTGAGTCTTTCTGAGATCGAAAAACACCAAGTCACTCTTGCTGTGGAAGAAGTCTGTGCCAACCTGATTATTCATTCCCATGGCTGCAATCCCCAAGATCATATTGAATTGAAAATAGTGACTTCTGACCATAAATTAATTTTTGAGATTTCAGATCAGGGAAAAGCATTTAATATTTTGACTTACGAAGCACCAGATCTTAAAAAAGTGATGGTAGAAAAGCGAAAAGGTGGCTTAGGCATTATTTTGGTAAAGAAAATAATGGACGAAATTGAATTTGAATCGAAAAATGGCACCAATACTTGCCGATTGATCAAATGGTTCCAATCCTAATTTTGGTTAAATGCCCGAACAATAAGGCTTTCAACCCGAATTACTGATAATTTTGTAACATTGCATATTAAATCGGCTATCCAGTTCATGAATCACCGAACCATTTCGGCATATCTATTCTTTCTTATATTTTCCTTTACGCTCGGGCTATCATTAGAAGCCCTAGCACAGGATGCTAATCAGGCACTTTTGACTGTCGACGGTAATCCCGTGGACAAGGATGAATTGGTCTATTTGATTTCGAAAGGAAAAAGTACTGATACTCCAGCCACGGGAGTAAGCCGAGAGGAATTCGAAGAAAATCTCGATCTATTTATAAATTACAAATTAAAAGTCCGGGAGGCTGAAGCCCTCGGATTGGATCAAACTGAAGAATTTTCCAGAGAATTTAGCTCTTTCAAAGAAACTTTAATTTATCCTTACCTCATTAAAAACTCTCTAGAAGAGGGTGAGCTTCGAAAAGCCTATTCCCGCATGCAGGAAGTAGTCAGAGCTAGTCATATACTTTTTCAATTTCCGCCAAATGCAAGTTCTGAAGACAGCCTGATTGTACTCAAAATGGCATTGAAAGTGCGTGGAGAAATCGAAAATGGAGGAAGTATCAGTGAGTTGGCGGTTCAATATTCTGATGACCCCTCTGCCAAAGTAAACAAAGGTGACTTGGGGTATTTCACCAGTCTTCAAATGGTGCAACCATTCGAGGATGCTGCATTCAATCTTCAGATAGGGCAGCTGTCAGATCCAGTCTTATCCAATTTCGGGTATCACATTATTCAAGTTCAGAACCGACAGCCAAATCCTGGTCAAGTTCGAGTTTCCCATATTTTGGTTCGATTTGATGCAGAAGATCCGACTCAGGAAGAGAATGCACGAAGGAAAATTTCCGATATCTATGCCGAAATTCAAAAGGAAAGCACCAACTGGGAAGATATTGTCAGGACATTTTCAGAAGACCCCTCTACCAGTCAAAGGGGGGGGGTATTGCCTTGGTTTGGAGTAGGAAATATGATACCTGAGTTTGAAATGGCTGCTTTTTCCCTTACGGAAATTGGAGAAGTCTCCCCTCCCCTCAAAACACAATATGGTTACCATATTCTACGACTTGAGGAAAAAAAACCCATTGCTCCCTTTGAAGAAATGGAAGAGACTATACGGTCTAAAATTTTGCGAGACTCGCGGTCAGGAATGATCCAATCCCAGGTAGTAGCTATTCAAAAAGCACGCTATGGTTTTGTGGAAAACGAAAATTCTATAGCTAATCTTGCCCAGTCTCTAAATGCTACAAGCAAACCCACATTTGAATCAACTTTGATTGGTAATTCTTTAGAAAAATCTCCGCTATTCACACTTCAAGGCAAAACTTACACTGCTTCCGACCTTGTGGTATTTATGAAAACCCAGGAAATCAATCCAAAAATAAAAGGCTCTACCTTTGATATTTGGTACGATCAATTCGTTGAAAAGACCTTAGCAGAAACAGAGGAGAAAGACCTTGAATCCAATAACAAAGAATATCAGATGCTGCTAAAAGAGTATCGTGACGGAATTTTGCTCTTTTCATTAATGAATCAAGAAGTTTGGCAAAAAGGAATCACGGACTCCCTGGGTCAGGTGGATTTTTATCGAAAAAACATTGACCGGTATCAATGGAAGAATAGAGTCGAAGCATTTGTAGTCAAAGTATTGGACAAAAGTCAACTGGAAAATGCAAGGAAATCCCTAAGCGGAAATGGTTTCAATAAAGCATTGATCCAAGAGTTTGAAGCAAATTTCCAAGCAAACAATCCACTCGCCTTCCAGACGGAGTCCGGGACTTTCGAGTACTCTGATCATCAGGTGCTTTCCAAAATAAATCTTTCCCAATCCTATCAGGAAATCGAGGTGGACAGCACGCTTTACTTAGTCAATATTGGTCAAAAATTTCCTGCAGAGCCCCGAAAATTCGAGGAATCAAGAGGATTGGTGATTCGTGACTATCAAGAATATCTGGACAATGCACTCATCAAATCCCTTAAAAGCAAATACCCAATCCAGATTAATTCACAAGTAAAAGAGGAAGCATTTCTAGCTCTGAATCAATAATTAAATGATTCCCATTCAAGGGAATTAAATATCACCTACAATCATGAAATTTCTAAACCGACTAATTTTCAGCCTTTTTGGAGTAATGGCTCTGAGTCAGACTATCGCACAGGAAGCTCCACCTTCCGGACAAGTCCTGGATAAAATTGTCGCCAAAGTGGACAACAATATTGTCTTGGAATCGGAAGTTCAGCAAACTTACCTTGAGGCATTAGGCCAAGCGCAGCAAGGTCTGGCAGCGCCTACCCGGTGCGAAGTTTTTGAAAGTCTTATGATCAATAAGTTGATGGTAGCAAAGGCGGAAATTGACTCCGTACTAGTGACTGAACCTGAGGTCATGCTACAGGTAGAAAATCGTTTTAACTCAGTAATGCAACAGTTTGGTGGGGACGAGAGTGTGCTGGTTCAAGTCTATGGAAAAACTGCCGAGCAGCTTAAAGGCGAGATCGAAGATGTCATCCGAGAGCAAATGGTCGTGTCCAAAATGAGAGCCCGGATCACCGAAGGCTTGACAGTATCGCCGGCCGATGTTCGAGCTTTCTTCAACAGCATTCCAAAGGACTCTCTGCCTTTGTTTACCTCAGAAGCGACAGTGGGCCAAATAGTAAAAAAACCTGAAGTTAGTCCTCAAGTAAGAGAGCAACTTATTGCTCAACTTACCAAGTTCAAACAGGATATCTTAGATGGTAAGGCAGATTTTGCTGAGCTAGCTAAGCAATACTCAGAAGATCCCGGGTCAGGTGCTCAAGGTGGGGATCTCGGTTTTTTCCGAAGAGGAGAATTGGCTCCGGAATACGAAGCTACTGCCTTGGGACTACGTCAGGGAGAAATCAGTGATCCTGTTGAGACTCAATTTGGTTTTCACATGATCCAATTATTGGAGATTAAAGGAACAAGTTATAATACCCGCCATATTCTCAGAATCCCCTCAGCAAGTGAAGAAGATATTTTAAAAGCTGAGCGCTACCTCGATAGCTTAAAAAGGGAAATTGAAGCTGGAAAAATTGAATTCGCTAAGGCAGCCAAAGAATACTCGAGTGATCGAGCCACTTCTGACAACGGAGGTTTTTTCGTAGATCCAGCAACCAATTCAAAAAGACTTTCTTTACGAACTTTGGAAGATCCTGTGCTTTACTTCACCATTGATACTATGGAGGTGGGAAGCATCACCAAACCTATCCGGTTTGAGGATCCAAGAGAAGGAGTTAAAGTGAGAATCCTATATTATCAGGCAAAATATCCAGCTCACCGCGCTAATCTTAATGATGATTATGAAAAATTGAAAGCGGCAACACTTCGTCGAAAAGAGGATGAAATCCTTGAAAAATGGTTTGTAACTGCCAAAGAAGATGTATTCATTGACATTGATCCAATCTACGATCGATGCAATGCGCTCGCAGGAAAATAAAAAATGCCCCCAAAAAGTTAGACACTTTTTGGGGGCATTTTTTTGATTACTTTTTACCAAACAGTGCTTTTATTCCTAAAAGAATCTGTTTGAAGCCATCTTTGAAAAGCCCCTTTGACTCTTGAAATTTAGGCTCTAGCTCTTCTTTTTTCTCCTTGAATTCTCGTTCAAGCATTTCCTTACCTTTGCGAAGTTCCTCCTCAAGAGACGTTTTATTGTCTTTTAGATCTTTGATCTTTTGCTCAATCTCCTCTTTAACATCGGCACTTGCATCAGCCCCTTTCTGAATGAGATCTTCTATTTTACTTCCAATCTCCTGAAGGACTTCTTCTATTTCTTGGGTCGTTGTTTTTTTCTTTGTCATGGCTAAAAGTGATAATTAAGACCATCAAGTTAGCCGAAAATCTTGAAAACCAGTATCCTTCTTTTAAATCAATCTTCCACAGTCTCGCCTGATTGCGTTTGCTTTTCATAGAGATCAGCATAGACTCCTTTTTGATTCATCAGAGAATCATGATTCCCACGCTCAATGATTTTGCCTTCATCGAGTACAATAATATGATCAGCAAGTTTGGCTGAGGATACTCTATGAGAAATAATGACTGAGGTTCTATTCTCCATTATTTTACGTAAAGCTGTCAGAATTGAATTTTCCGTTTTCGTATCCACTGCAGAAAGGCAATCATCCAAAATCAGGATTTTAGGCTCCTTGGCGATGGCCCGAGCGATGGAAACTCGTTGCTTTTGTCCTCCTGACAGAGTGATGCCGCGCTCACCAAGCATCGTCTCGAATCCCTTCGGAAAATCAATGATATTTTGGTACACATCCGCGTCTTTAGCCGCTTTTTCGATCAAATTTTTATCGGCGTAGTCAATGCCAAAAGCAATGTTGTTGGCAATTGAATCAGAAAATAGAAACACGTCCTGCGGAACAAATCCCATCTGCTTTCTCAATGCTGATATATTATAATTCCGAATATCTTGCCCATCAATCTCGATCCGTCCGGAGGTAGGATCATACATCCGCATCAGCAAATTGGCAATGGTTGATTTTCCTGATCCAGTCGTACCAATGATACCCAAGGTTTGGCCTGACTTGATCTCAAATGAAACCTTATCCAAGGCCTGAATTCCTGATTCAGGATAGTGAAATGAAAGATTGTCTACGAGTATACTTCCTTTAATATCAGATTCTAGATTTTCAAGGCTAACAATGTCGCTTTTGATATCCAAAAACTCATTAATTCTGGTTTGGGAGGCTGCAGCACGTTGAATAATACTAGTTACCCAGCCTAGAGATGTTACTGGCCAAGTCAATATGTTGACATATAAAATGAACTCAGCGATCACTCCATAGCCGATTTCACCCTGAATGACCTGAATGCCTCCCACATAAACTGTTATAATGGTGGAGATTCCCACCAAAGCCATAATCAACGGAAAAAACAGGGCATTCACCCGTGTGAGATTAATAGACTTAGTTTTATATTCTTCACTTGCAATCGTAAATTCTCTCGCAGAATCTTCCTCTCTGACGAAAGCTTTCAAAACTCGGATTCCCGAAAAAGCTTCCTGGACGAAAGTGCTTAATTCCGACAGACTCCGCTGAATTTTTTCCGACCGCTCATTAATCAGGTTATTGACAAAATATATACTAACAGATAAAATCGGCAGTGGAAGAAGGGAATACAGAGTCAATTCTGCATTGACCGAAATCATATAAAAAATTACCAGAGGAAAAAGAATCAACAAATTGAGCCCGTACATGATGGCGGGACCCAAATACATTCTCACTCGGCTGACATCCTCAGTTATTCTTGCCATCAGATCGCCTGTGCTGTTTTTCCGATAGAAGCTCAAAGGGAGATTTTGGTAGTGATTGAAGATTTCATTCTTCATATCATATTCCACTTTTCGGGACATGATGATGATAGTTTGCCGGATCAGAAATAGGAAAAAACCTCTTAGCAAGGCCATCACCAAAATCAACACGCCAAAAATAAATACGAACTGCAAGAAATTTTCTCGGGCAACTTCACCCAACCCACCTTGCATTAAGGGGCGGTAAAGCGAGAAACTCTCCACCACATAATCTATGGCTATCCGAACAAGTTGTGCAGGAATGATTACGAAGATGTTGGAAATGACCGTAAATAGTATCCCCAAAAGCAGTAATCCCTTGTATTTATATAAATACTTATTAATTCTCCAAAGTGACTTCACCAAATAAAAACTTTAAAATCGAGGATAAACTTATAGAAACTATGGATGCATTTCCTTTGCAGGCTGATAAAAGTATTTAATTTTGTATCAGCCTATCGACTAAGGTAGCAACCCAAATATAACATATTCTAAAAACCTAAGTTCAGATGTTGGAGATTAATGCGACCGAAAATGTGCGGGAAGGGTCTATTTTTGGACAAATCAGCACCATGGATCACGAGCAACTTGTGATTTGTCATGACCAAGCGACAGGCCTAAAAGCGCTCATTGGTATTCATAATACAGTTCTTGGACCTGCACTTGGCGGGACAAGAATGTGGCCTTATGCAACAGAGGCTGAAGCGATTACTGATGTATTGCGACTTTCCAGAGGAATGACTTTTAAAAACGCCCTTGCAGGCCTTAACCTAGGTGGAGGCAAAGCAGTCCTTATTGGTGATCCTAAACTGAAAAATGAAGCCTTCCTAAGAAGGTTTGGCCGATTTGTGCAAAGTCTCGGCGGTAGATATGTGACTGCAGAGGATGTGAACATGAAAACCTCAGACATGGAATATATTGCCATGGAGACACGTCATGTGACCGGGTTACCGCAAATCAAAGGTGGTGCAGGTGATCCCTCGCCGGTAACTGCATTTGGGGTTTACATGGGAATAAAGGCTGCAGCAAAAAAAGCCTTTGGATCTGACTCACTGAAAGGAAAAAAAATCGGAGTACAAGGAGTAGGTCAAGTTGGAAAATACCTCATCGAATACCTGGTTAAAGAAGGTGCTGAGATCATGATCACAGATATTTTCGAAAATAAATTGAAGGAAGTAGCCAAAGCTACTGGTGCATCTGTGGTAGATCCAAATGTAATCTATGATCTACCGATGGACATCTACGCACCCTGTGCTCTTGGTGCCACAATAAATGACGAAACTATCGATCGATTGAAGTGCGCTGTGATAGCAGGTGGAGCAAACAATCAGCTCATGGATGAGGACAAACATGGTAAAATTCTCAAGGAAAAGGGGATCATTTATGCTCCAGACTTTTTGATTAATGCTGGAGGGGTGATCAATGTGGGAGCAGAATACTACAAGGATTACCATAAGGAAACTGTTTTTGCACAGACTGAAAAGATCTACGACACCTGCTTGAGCATTCTCAATAAATCTGAAAAAGAGAACATTCCGGCTCAACAAGCAGCGATTGAAGCCGCACTAGCAAGAATTGAATCGATCGGAAGAGTAAAACTTCCCTTTTAATACAAGTCTTGTATTTCATTAAAGCCACCGAAGGACCAACATTCGGTGGTTTTTTTTGTGAAACTCCCAATGGGTATAGCCCATTCAAATTCCCTATATTTGCGACTCTTTTAAAACCTTTATGCTAAACAGAAGAATCCTCAGGGTCAAGGCATTTCAAAATCTCTACGCCTTCGAACAATGCAAAGGATCCAATCTCAATATTGCCAGGGACTTCATTCGGGAGTCTTTTTTGCCAGATCTCAATAGTATGGAAGTCCAAGACAAACCTGCTTTGATCAAGGATGCCGAAGAAGCGATTAAACTCTTTGACCAAAATCTGGAAAATACAAGCTTGCTCAAATCATCTGATGCAAAGCCAAAAATCAAGCAAGTCGTTTTGGAAGCCATTAAGCGGTTTCATTCCGCTAATGAACAGGACCGTCAATTCATGCTCAAAAACATGGTCACTTCGGCAGAAAGAATTCCTCAACTCTATTTATTGGCGATTGAAATTCTGCAAGCATTTTCCAAACATGTAGAAAAAGAGGTCGAGAAAAAGAAAAAACTGGCAGGTGACAATCCTATTGCTTTTGCAAATGAGATGAATCTTGCTAATAATCAAGTCTTGAAGATTATCAGGGAATCTCCGACATATCGTGCAGCACTAGCGCGAAATAATGTCAACCTCGATGACATTGAACTTGAACTTAAAGAATGGTTTCGGGATTATATCAAAACCTCCGAAACCTATCAGGCCTACCTCTTATTGGTCAATCCAACCGTCGAACAGGATTATGAGGCGGCTGATGACTTGTTGAAAAAGGTTCTTTTCAAAAATGAAGTGATACTCAACTTTTTTTCGGAGAAGGATCTCAACTGGACTGAAAATAAATCTGTGGTAAGAAGCCTTGCATCAAAAGTGCTAAAAAATGCCTCAAATCCAGACCCATTGGAAGCTGAGCAACTGCCCGAGATTGCGATCAACTGGGATGAGGATAAGGAGTTTTTTCAAAATATCTTTAACTTCACGATTGAAAACATAGATTCGAGCAAAGCAATGATCGCGTTGAAAACCAAAAACTGGGACATTGACAGACTGGCTTTTACCGATAAAATCATTATTTCGATGGCCATTGCCGAGATGAAAAATTTCCCAAGCATCCCGGTAAAAGTAAGTATCAATGAATACATTGATATTTCGAAAACCTATAGTACTCCGAAAAGCAAGCAATTTGTAAACGGTTTATTGGATGTTTTGGCAAAAGAACTAACCGAAAGCGGCCAAATCCGTAAGAGTGGTCGAGGACTTTTAGACAATAAATAAGAAAACTATGAGTAAAAGCACAAATACATTATTCGCATTTGCAGTTGGCGCAGGAGTAGGGGCAACTTTAGGCATATTATTCGCACCTGACACCGGAGCGAATACAAGAGATAGACTTTCTTTCAAACTATCTAAGTATAAAAAAGAGTTGGAAGAAATCATAGGTGATCTGGTAGAGGGGAAAGAGCTTCATCTGAATGAAGCAAAAACCGAAGGAAAACGGGTCATTTCAGAAGCAAAAAACAAAGCAGAGAACCTGCTGAATGACGTCAATAAATTAATCGATCAAATTAACCAAGGAAATAACTAATATAATATGAAATCAAGCATGACGAGAATGTCACTCATTGAGATGATAATCCACCATGCGAGATTCCATGTTGCCATTAAAAATCAAATTATAATCATATGAAAATCAAATTACTAAGCGTCCTCGCTTTGGTGTTGGCTATGGCCACTTCCTGCGAACAAAAAGATGATCAGGCGGCTAAAATCCAAGCATTGGAGGACAAAATCGCCCAGTTGGAAAATAACAACACGGCAGTCACTCCGGTAAATGCTCAAACGACCACTAACGCAGATCCAAGTACTTTGGGTCAGTTTCAGTTTGCTGAAATGGAGTACGATTTCGGAAACATCAATGAAGGTCAAGTGGTCGAGCACATCTTCAACTTTACCAACAATGGACAGTCTCCATTGGTCATCTCCAACATCACAGCGTCTTGCGGATGTACAAGTCCTGATTGGACCAAAACACCGGTAAATCCAGGTGAAGAAGGTTTTGTTAAAGTGGTATTCAACTCCACAGCAAAAACTGGAGCCCAGGCACCAACTGTGACTATTCAAGCTAATACTAACCCTACTGTAACCCGATTGAGATTGAAGGGTTCTGTTACTCCTAAATTGGCAGGTGGCGCAGCTCCAGCCGGTCCATTGAAACGATAATTATGATCCTTACCGTATTAGCTCAAGCCGCAGCAGGTGGCGGAGGTATTCTTGGTCAAGTATTTCTTTTCGGCTCTATTATCCTGATTATGTATTTCTTCATGATCAGACCGCAGCAGAAAAAGCAAAAAGACACCAAGAAATTTATTGAAGAAATAAAAAAAGGAGATGATGTCGTGACGATCGGAGGCCTCCACGGAAAAGTTTATAGTGTGGAC
>CAYTXN010000005.1:27254-32120 GCA_964441195.1 uncultured Limnohabitans sp. | reverse complement strand
CCGCGGCGGAGGGAGTTGCCCCAATTCATCATCAAAGCCAATTTCTAATGGGGTATGTGCATGATTAAGGATATGTATATATTTTAAAGCAATTTCCTAAAAGTCAGATTGATTCGAGGTCCAAGAGTTTTTTTCGTTTTTGGGATTTGATGTTCCCAATGATGCTGGCTTTCGCCTGACATCATCAAAAGGCTTCCGTGAGAAAGCGGAATTTCAATTTTATGATCTTTTGTTTCGTAATTTCTGATTTGGAACATTCGAGTGGCCCCAAAAGTAACGGAGGCAATGCTTGGGTTTTTTCCTAAAACAGCTTCATTATCTCGATGCCAACCCATACTATCTTGCCCATCCCGATAATAATTGCAAAGGACATGAGTGAATTCAATTCCAGTGAATTCCCGAAGCTTTTTTTTCATTTCCTTCAACTCTGCGGTCCAAATCCCAGGAGTCATCGAAATCCCTGAATAGCCATAAGGACGCCCCTCATCACCATATAAGGAAGTCAGGCGAGGCTGCATGACTAATTTTCCAAACATTCGAATCGGTTCTTGCTTCCAATCCAGAGAAGTTTTCAGTTTCTCCAAATAGTGATCTGAGATTTTTCTAGAAAAAAACTCAGGATAGAATACCGTCTCCCCCTGAAATGGAAGGAGATTGGAATCACCTGAATGGAAAAAAGACTGCTGCATAGGTCTAAAACTAATTTTAGATCAACTGGTTTATTTTTCTCAGAAGGCTGATTTTTCAATCTTGCCTTGATTATCTTTAACCAGTTAACTCTTCATTTATGAAAAAATTTGGTTGGATCGCCGGTTTGGTACTCGTAGTGGTATTCGGAATCTTTTTTTGGTGGAAATTCTTCTTCGTCTTCGGTGAGGGAGTAAAAGCAGGAAGCCTTAATTATTTTGTAAAGAAAGGCGTGATGTTCAAAACTTGGGAAGGTAGAATGGTGCAGGAAGGGTTTCAAAGCCCAACTTCGGGCGCTTTGCAAAGCAACGAGTTCCGATTTAGTGTTACTGACCCGGAGGTGGCCGCAATCCTGGAGCGCAATTCAGGAAAACACCTGGAACTGCGCTACCAAGAATATAATGGGATCCTACCCTGGAGAGGTGCAAGTGAATTTGTAGTGACAGAGGTAATCAATGCCACCGACCTTGTAAAAACCGATGGAAGTACCCTGCCCTACAATAAATAATCAGGGCTTGGTCCAATAATCCACAACGGTCACTTTATCCAAATGCGGACCTACTATTCCACCAAAAGCTTTGTGGGCAGGATGTGGAAGGTATGCATCACGGTCAGCATCCGAGTGAAACGTCAATGTAAAGGCATGCGTCAAGCCTTGGTTTAAGCCTTCCGGACTGGAGTTAGTGCCCCACTCAAATCCTTTGATTTCTGAGATTTGTGATGGCAAGGCTTTGAAAGCATCAAGTACAGCCTGGACATCCTCAGGCTTGGAGGTTTCTTTAAATCCAAAAAGGACGACGTGTCGGAGAACAGAATCAGGCATAGCTACTTCTTCGTAAATTGTTTGAGTTTCAGTTTTAACTTCTTCGATATTTTCTACTGTATTTGGTTGATTACAGGACCAAAATAGAAGGAACGGGATGAGATAACTTAATTTCTTCATAGTTAGATTTTTTCCGAAACTAGAAAGAATTTGACTTTAATCTTAAACTTTCTGAATGAATAAGTTCAATTTTAAGAACATAACCCTCAAAATCGACAGTTCATGAAAATTGCATTTTTCAGTACCAAAGCCTATGATCGGGAAAGTTTTAATCGTTTTCTCAAAAAATCCGGTCATGAAATCACCTATTTCGAACCCAAGCTTGATAAGCACACGGTGTATTTGGCAGAGGGTCACGACGTGATTTGTTCTTTTGTAAATGATAAAATTGATGCGAATATTCTAAAAAAATTGGATCAACTGAAAATCCGGTTAATCGCTCTTCGATGTGCAGGTTATAATCAAATTGACCTCGATGCCGCAGCAAAACAGGGGATCAAAATTGTGCGAGTTCCAGCGTATAGTCCCGAAGCGGTGGCTGAACATGCCTTTGCGCTTATTTTGACATTAAGCAGGAAAACCCATAAAGCATACAATCGGGTTCGGGAAAACAACTTTTCTCTGGAAGGATTGACAGGGATGAATATCCATGGTAAAACCGTCGGAGTAATTGGGACTGGCGCAATTGGTAAAGCTTTTTGCCGGATAGCCAAAGGTTTTGGGTGCAAGATCCTTGCTTTTGATATAGCTGAAAATGAGGAAATGAAAGAACTGGGAGTGAAATACCTCCCATTGGATGAAGTTCTTTCTCAGGGCCAAATTATCTCGCTTCATTGTCCTCTAAATCCTAAGACTCACCACATGATCAACGCAGAGTCTATTTCGAAAATGCAGAATGGTGTAGCCTTGATCAATACCAGTCGAGGCGCATTAGTGGAGACGAAGGCCGTGATCAGGGCGCTCAAAAAAGGTAAAATCGGCTATTTAGGGATCGATGTCTATGAGCAGGAGGAGCATATTTTTTTCAAAAATCTCTCAGAAGAAATCATGCAGGATGAGCAAATCGCACGCTTAATGACTTTCCCGAATGTGTTGGTGACGGGTCATCAGGCCTTTTTGACGAATGAGGCTTTGGAACAAATCTCTAAAACGACCCTTGCTAATATTTCGAACTTTGAAAATGGGGAAGAATTGGTGAATGAGGTAAAAGCAGGGTAAAGTAAGATCTATAGTCTGAGTTAATTCTCGAATCCTCATTTTAATTAAAGGGCCCGTCTAACCGATTTTCTTTATTTACCAGGGCCTCAATCTCAGTTTTTGCTATTTTTTCAGATCTGGATTCCGGTTTTAGCAAAATTTCAGAAAACCCCAACTCTTCAATCATTTTTTAGCTAAATACCTAAAAATCAATTGGGAGTTCGACTTTTCACAAGGTTTACATTTTTTCTTTCTTTCTAATATCACACAGGGAAAAGCAAAAATTCATTATTCATCCCAGTGTTTTTAAAGAAAAGAAATCAACCAAATAGTGCGGTGTCAGCACTATAAACTCCGACGAAATCAACATGAAAAGTTTATTAAAAATCTTCCTTTCGAGCTTAATATTTCTGGCTATCACAGCAGGAACAAATGAAGCATTGGCTCAGTATTCATCAGTTTTCCAGGGCGCTCAATCTGTTGGGAAAGGAAATGGTGAATTCACGCTTCAATATTCGAATATTGGCTTTGCCTATGACGGGAATTCAGAAAAGTATTTCGACAATCTTGCATTTTTAGTTGGACTTGGAGTCACAAATCTGACAGAAATCAGAGTTAGGTATGATCGCCTTGGATATTTCTCCGAAGGAATGGATTATGGCCTAAACACGCTAATGGTAGGACCAAAGTTTTCTTCCGAAAGTGGAATATTTGCTATCTACCTCCCGGTTGGATTTGCCTTTTCTGAGGGCAGCGGAAATAGTTGGATGACCAATCCCACCTTACTTTTCTCTTTTGCTCTTGGAGAAAAAGTGTCACTCAACTTCAACCCAAATTATGCCTTCTCACTTGAGGAAGGAAATGGGATTGGTGATGGTCTTTTGGGTTTACCTATCGGATTTGGAATAAACCTGGGAGAGAATTGGGTTTTAAGGCCTGAAGGAGGAATTATTTTCGAATTGGGCTATGAAGGAAACTTCTACAACTTTGGCCTGGGTATTTCAGGGAAACTTGGGAAAAAAGAGTAAGTAAAAAGCACAGATCTCAATTCACCAACTCCAAATTCATTTCCTTCATCACTTCGGCGGTGATCTGGAAAGACTTTAATCGTGCCTGATGATCATAGATATTAGTCGTGATCATCAGCTCATTGACTCTAGTGAACTTTATCAGATCTTCCAGTCCAGCTGCAATTGTTTCCTTTGAACCTACAAAAGTGACTGACATCATATTTTGGATAGCTGCGGCTTCTTGTTCTGTCCAGACAGTGCTCATGTCGTCAATGGGAGGCATCAGCGGATAAGATTTTCCTCGTATAATCCCCAGCGCCATTTGATAAAAAGAGGTGACTAAAAATTGTGCTTCTTCATCAGTGTCCGCGGCAATTACATTGACACAAGCCATCACATACGGCTTTTTCAATTGCTCGGAGGGCTTGAAATTAGACTGATAGTATTTTACAGCCTGGATAAAATAAGTCGGCGCAAAGTGACTTGCAAAAACATAAGGAAGGCCTTTTTCTGCAGCAAGTACAGCACTACTCATACTTGAACCCAACAGGTATATCGGGACCTCAAGGCCTTCTGCTGGAAATGCGCGTACATCCGATCGGGAGTTCTCCAAAGAAAAATAAAGTTGAAGATCCTCCAAGTCCTGAGGAAAATCATTCACAGTTTCCATTCTGCCTCTTCGAAGCGCGAAAGCTGTTTTTTGGTCCGTGCCGGGTGCTCTTCCCAAACCCAAATCAATTCTTCCAGGAAATAAAGTTTCTAAAGTTCCAATCTGCTCAGCTACCATTAGTGGGCTGTGATTGGGAAGCATAATTCCACCTGATCCAACTCGGATTTTGGTTGTTCCTCCAGCGATATTTCCCATCAGGATCATCGGAGCAGAACTCCCGACGCTGGACATATTGTGATGTTCGGCAAGCCAAAATCGATTATATCCCCATTCCTCTGCATGCTGGGCCAAATCCAGACTTCTCTGATATGCATCTGAGGCGTCGGAGTCCTTTCGGATTATAGCTAAATCTAAAATGGAATAAGGGATAATGTCTTGCATAAGCGTTTGATCTACCCCATTCCAACTTTGATTTTCTGTAATTCGTTCGGGCGATCTAATTTTTGAATGTCCTATAAAATGAAAAAGATGCTGTCTCA
>CAYTXN010000005.1:23090-27154 GCA_964441195.1 uncultured Limnohabitans sp. | reverse complement strand
TGAGACAGCCTCTTTTGCTTTACTTTTTGAGAAACACTTGACTCGAATTTCCAGACAATTTCAACTTCCCTCCACTTTCTTTGCTTTCTCCCAAGCTGAAAAGCACTTCCTTATACCCTTTGGGCATATCTATTTCCACAGATTCTTTCCCCACATTATGAACTACGAAAATCTCCTGTCCCCCAGAATTTCGAAAATAGGCCATCACAGTTTTTGGAAGGCCTGTTTCCGGTAGTTTCAAATTACCAAGAGCTAAAGCCGGATAGGAATTCCTGAGTCGAATTAGATTTTTGTAATGGTTGAAATAGCTAGTTGGGTCGGCTCTTTGCAGCTCCAAAGGAACGACTGTTGAGTCTTTGGAATATTTTGACTTGATCCATTTCGCTCTACCTGTGTCTTTTGGTTTTTTATCCCAAAGGAAAGGCTCTCGGATATGTTCGTCTGGCTTCAAGCCCAGCATTCCAATTTCCTCACCATAGTATAAATAGGGTGCTCCCGGCATAGTCAAAAGAATAGCGATAGCCTGTTTGTATTTAGCAGGATCAGAACCCAGTTCATTCAGAATTCTTGGCTGATCATGATTGGATGAAAATGTCGCATCTATAAAGCTCGGAGTAATTCCCTGATAGAAGTCCAAAACATCTTTTTGCTTATTCGCCAACAGCATCCCGTTTTCGGTATTCATCGTCTCCAAGAGCGTATAGTGGAAGTCAAAGTTGAAAAGCGCAGGTAGGCCCGGAAGATAAGGCGCTACGATTTCCTTCTTATCATAGACTTCACCTACCAGGTAAACGTTCGGCTTGATCGCCACCATTTTCTCCCGGAATTCCTTCCAAAAAGCATGATTATCCAAAGGCCGATCATCGGGAAAAATATGCTTCGCTGCATCCAATCGAAATCCATCTACTCCAACATCTTCCAACCAGAAGCGACCGATTTCATAGATTTCTTCCCGCACTTTTGGATTGTCAAAATTCAGATCTGGCATCCCTCCCCAGAAAAATCCATAGTAAAAGTCCTCGCCCTGTCCCGGATCATGCCATTGGCGGATATTATCCGAATCCAACGTGATGGTTTTTTTATTCAAAAAATTGGCAATCGTATCTTTCTGAGCCCAGACATAATAATCGCGGTAAGGATTGTCCCGACCGGATTTGGCTTCAAGAAACCAAGGGTGATCACTTCCAGTGTGATTGATGATCATATCGATCACGATTTTGATGTCCCGCTTATGTGCTTCTTCAAGGAGTTTTTTGAAATCATCCATCGTACCGTAGTCCGGATGAACTGCCTTGTAATCCGTCACATCGTACTTGTGATAAGTCGGGGACGGCATGATCGGCATAAACCAGATCGCATTCGCTCCCAACTCCTTCACATAGTCCAATTTCTGGGTGACACCATTGAAATCTCCAATGCTATCTCCATTGGAGTCATAGAAGGATTGGACAAAAATCTCATAGGTCACTCCGGCCTCTGGCCAGTAGTTTTTGACTTCTGGGGTTTCTTTTTTCTCACAGGAAGAAAAAATCGCAAGTGCCAAAATGGAAGTGGTTATCAGGGTTCGGTTCATAATTGAGACTTTTAAAAGAAAAAGTCACCTCTTCAAGTGACTTTTTCAATTTTTTTTTGAAGGAAAATTAATTTCTTCCCACTGCATTCAGCATGTCGAAAGCAAGCTCAAGACGCTTCACAAAGTTCTCTTCGCCCTTTCTCAACCAGTTGCGTGGATCGTAATATTTCTTGTTTGGACTATCTGGACCATCAGGATTTCCAAGCTGAGTTTGCAGATAGCCTTCATTTTTCTTATAGAAATTCAAGATGCCTTCCCACATCGCCCACTGCATATCGGTATCGATATTCATCTTGATTGAACCGTAACTGTTTGCCTCACGGATTTCCTCAACAGTAGAACCTGATCCACCATGGAATACGAAATTCAATGGCTTGCCTGTAGTACCGTATTTCTTATTAATAAAGTCTTGGGAGTTTTTCAAGATGATTGGCTTCAAGCTTACATTTCCTGGCTTGTAAACACCATGAACGTTCCCGAAAGCCGCAGCTACAGTAAACAAATCTCCTATTTCTTTCAAATGCTCGTAAGCATAAGCTACTTCCTCAGGCTGAGTGTATAGCTTGGACGAATCGATATCGGAGTTATCTACCCCATCTTCTTCTCCACCAGTCACTCCTAGTTCGATTTCGATCGCCATGTCCAGCTTCGCAAATTCTTTGAAGTACTTGCAGGAAATTTCCACGTTTTCGTGAAGTGGCTCTTCTGAAAGATCCAACATATGCGAACTATAAAGCGGTCTTTTGTAAGCTGCATGATACGCTTTGCCTGCTTCAAGCAAACCATCGATCCAAGGTAAAAGCTTCAACGCTGCGTGATCTGTATGCAAAATCACAGGAACTCCATAAGCTTCCGCCATCTGATGAACGTGATGCGCACCTGAGATGCCACCTGCAATGCTGGCTTGCTGCTTATCGTTTGCAAGGCCTTTTCCTGCGAAAAATTGAGCTCCGCCATTTGAGAACTGAATAATTACAGGTGAATTCACCTTTTTGGCTGTTTCCAGCACGGCATTTACAGAATTGGAACCGATCACATTGACTGCTGGCATCGCAAATTCATTCTCTTTTGCGTAAGCATACAAGTCGCGAAGCTCGTTTCCGTATTTTACTCCTGGCTTAAATTTCATAAGATTTTAAGTTGTTTTTTGAAGGCCTTATGGAATGCTCCGGATAATCATTTACCTGATTGAGAGCATTACTATAAGGCATTTCATAGTTTAAATTAGGTTTGGTTATTCTTTAATGAAGCGCTTGTATAGCACTCGTTTCGTATCGAAAGCCTCAAAGATATAAATCCCTGCCTGAATTCCGCTCAGATCAAAATCTAAAATCTGCTCTCCTGGATCGGTTTGTCCATCAAAAACAACTCTTCCTGTCATATCTACCACCCGATAATTTGCCTGAATCATGTCCTGGGGAAGTTCTACCGTCAATTTTGATTGAGCGGGAACGGGATAAACATTAAAGCTTCCTTCTGATAAGATTTCAGGAATAGAAGTCACAAAATCTTCCTGCAAAATATCCTGCTCCGGTGTAGGAAGCTTTTCGCTTGTGTAAAGCACAAATTCGTTTGGACGGAAGTTCATTGTCAAGGTAGTACCGGCAAGCGTGAGCTCCTCTCCCGTGAAATAGTTATACCACTTTCCTGCTCTCGGAAAGTTCACAGCAATATTACCTGCTGTACCCAACCCAAAATTCCCGTGCATTACCACATCCATATCAGGATGTTCGAGGATAATTGATTTGATTCCAGCGCTAAGATTCAGCGTAGTTTTCTCTGGGGAATTCAAGGCTTTGTGTTCACTTTTCAAACTGATCATTTCTTGATAAAGCTTGAATAGGCGAACCCGCTCAGGATCATTTAGGTATTCCCATTTGGTAGGTTTGATTCCAAGACGGTCATTATTTAGTTCTTGATCATACCCAAATTCTCCAAACTGCCAGATCATTTTTGGTCCTGGAATACCGAAATAAAAAGCGGTTAAAAGCTGATTACGATTGACGGCATTTTCCAGATTTTTCAGGTTTAATGGCGAGGTGGCTCCATAGTTCAAGGTTTCCCACATCACCCGTTCCTCATCGTGGGATTCCTGATAGGCGATCAGATTACTTTTATTCCAGCTTCTATTTTTATGATATGCATAATCAAAGTTCTTGTTTTGGCCTTTGGCCATTTCCCGGAAGTCAAAGTTGATGTTGCCCCAGAGCATCATCCCGTAATCAGCAAGCTCCTTCTCCTCTTCATTGGTAGACAGATGCTCCAAGATCACATACGCATCAGGATGATTTGCTTTGATTCTATCATAGATATGCTTCCAGATTATAATTCGGGAAGGATCATATTGAGACCATTGACTGACATTATCTCCTGTATTGACCTGTGTGAATCCTTTGGAAAGGTCAAATCGGAAGCCATCCACTTTGTATTCTGTAAGCCAATAATTGTTGACTGAATCAACAAAAGCTTTGGTGTAGGTGCTTTCGTGATT
>CAYTXN010000005.1:20014-22990 GCA_964441195.1 uncultured Limnohabitans sp. | reverse complement strand
TTGACGCCCAAATCTTTCAGGTAATCCAATCGGTCAATGACAGCATTGTAGGTTCTCTTCTCATCAAAATCCCGAACCAAAAGCTCATAAATCACCAATTCCTCAGGTTGTGGTTTCTCATAAGAAAGGTTTTTCCAAGGGTAAGAATCTTGAGAAGTTTGAAGGTAAGTTGCTTGGAATTCCGTCTTCCCGGCAGGATAAGGCTTTAGACCCGGATATCGATTCTGATCAATAATTTCCTGATCGTTAAATGGATCGGAAGTTTTTTCAGCGTAGGGATCTCCGATTCGAATAGCTCCATCTACCAAGTATTGAAAAATGTATTCTTGTTTAGGAACAAGGTTTGAGATTTTCAACCAAAAGATTTCTTTGTCAGGCGTGCGTTTCATTTGGTATTCGGGCAAAACCTGCCATTCATTGAATTCTCCGATCACGTGGACAATGCTTTTTCCAGGGGCCTGAAGTGCCAAAATAACTTCTGTTCCAGACAGGTAATTGATTCCCAATTTTGCATAAGCTGGTAATGCCATTGTTTCTGATGGCGAAAAAATAACAATATTGACAGTCTGGGTGTCTTCTTGGTCGCCTTTTTTTGCTTTAGCTACCAACTCAAAAATTCCAGCTTCCAAAGCAGTAAAATTGAAAATAATCTCTTCGGCATTTAATACCTCAGCTACTTTGACGCCTTCCAATTCAAAACTAAGGTCAGCAACTTCAGTCGATGCCGCTTTGAATTCATAGCTTTCTCCTATCTCCAAGGAAACAGAACCTGCTGATTGAGGTGAAATAAAAGAGATATCAAATCCCTGGGCGAGATCTATAAAAAAGTCACCGTTTGCGGTATTCTTTCCCTCCTTAGTACCATCAGCATTCCTAAAAACAATCCCCAAACGATAGATGGTCAGGTTATTGGGATTTTCAAAAAATTCATTTGGGACAAGTTCGAAGGTGTAAATATTCGGCTGACCGGAGACTTTGGTCATTTTTGCAGCCGGATCTGAAGTACCCCATGCAAACGGGACAATATTCCAAACGTCAGAAGTCGCACTTGCCGTTACCGCCCCGATGTGGATATAAACATCACAATTGCAGTCCTTCAGACCGCTTGTTCCTTTAGAAGCGTCGTAAATGATTTTTACACTTCCAGCAGCACTTGGTACGGCGGGTTCAGTGGTAATCTGAGAGAAGCCTTCCAGGCCAAACCAAAAAGAAAAGAGGAGAAAAACGCCAGTTTTGATATTCATCATTGAATATGTTGAGAATGAAGAACCGGCTTTCCGGAGAATCTCCAAAAAGCCGGTCAATCTTATTATGAATTAGAAAAACCGATTCGAAATCCTCTGAATTAGTTTTTTGTCATCGTGTAAGAAGCAATTCCTGCTGGGCCAAGATAAAGCGTAATGGTATAGTTTCCAGCCTCACCAACAGCGATATTTCCCCCACCAGCCGTCAATTCTCCATCGGCTCCGCCAAAGTTGAAATCCCAATTGTTATTGGCTCGAAACTTCATTTCACCTACTTTTAAATCGGTGGTGATCTTAAGTGAATTAGTCACTTTATCAAATGCGTCCATCGCCGTATCTGCATCCCATCCCCCTGGTGTTGCATCACCGACGATCCCCCATCTCTTCACAGCGCCAATGGTGTATGTTTTTGCAGTCAAATCAACATTGATTTCATACGTACCGTCTGCGGCAACTTTAATATTATCTCCATCAAGATCAAGCGTATTGTTGGCTCCGTTGTCCCCGTAATTTACATCCCAGTTAGGACCTTCATTCAACTTAAACTCTCTTGAACCTCCCAAGATGTGTACAAATCCTTTGAATTTGTTGTCGAAATTTTCGGAATAGAGCACTGTCATTTCATTTGCTGGATCCCATCCTTGGTAGTCACCCGGAACATACATCACCGGAAATGCCACTGTTGCATCATAAGGAGTGACAGATAATGTTGTCGGCTCACCGATAATTGGTAAAAGTGCAAGGTTGATGGAAGCTCTTACTCGGAATTGAACATCTGACGCTACGTCGAAAGGCAAGCCTTTAGCAAGTAAGGCATCATTTAGGTCTTCCACATTTACAGTGATAATATTGGATTCTGTTCCTGCTCCGAGATTCACTGGTGCAGCAAAATTAGAACTAGGCAAATCCATTTGAAGTTGGTAACTAACGGTCCCTGAAGTGCCAAAATCAGCCGCAGTTACAGTAAATTCAAGTTCTGCCTCATCGGCTCCGTCCTTTTCCAAAATAATTGATGTTCCAGCTGCAGGGCTTGTAAGAGCGGATCCTGTCTGTGGAATAATTGGTGGCATTTCATAATTATCACATGCTAGTAGCAGGGGAATTAATGTGGCTATCAAGCCAATTTGTCGAATTGCTTTCATTGATTTTGAATTTTAATTTACCTTGACTAATTATTGAAATAATTAAATTTTTTCGCTCCTAAGTCTTATTGAATTCAAACATTTTAGCCTAAATCAAAAGTGACGTTAGAGTCATTTACAAAATCTAAGTCAAGAATTGAGTCTTTACAAGATCAACTAAGTCACATCAAAGGAAAAATTTTATGCACACGTTTGCGGTGACGATTGCATAATCAAACTTTTTTTTAATCAATAAATTATTTTAATAGGATTTTAAGAATTGTTGTAAAAATCGATTGCGCTTAGCCAAATCAGGGTATTTTTGGCAACTTGAAATAAATTCTGGGAATAGTATAATTTATGAAACTCGAACAAGTCACGATTAAAGATATCGCGAGGGAACTCAATGTTTCCTCTTCTACAGTTTCAAGGGCGCTAAAGGACTATCCCGGAATCAGTGATGAAACCAAAAGAAAGGTTAGAGAATTGGCCGAAAAGATGGACTATCGTCCCAATGCCATTGCGCTCTCCCTTAGAAAAAGTCGATCCTTTACAATTGGAGTTATCATACCTGAAGTTGTACATTTCTTTTTCTCCACTGTCATCAGCGG
>CAYTXN010000005.1:0-19914 GCA_964441195.1 uncultured Limnohabitans sp. | reverse complement strand
GCGCTGATCAATCATGGCATCACCCCTGATCCATCATTTATTGTGGAATGTACTCGAGGAACTAATGATGATGCTCAAAAGATTACAAGCGAAATCCTTCAAAATTTCCCGATTAAACCTGATGCCATTTTTGCCCACAACGACATGACTGCGGTTGGGGCAATGTTAGCCTGTAAGGCAGCTGGCTTACGAGTACCAGAGGATGTGGGAATCGTCGGATTCAGCAATTGGCAGTTCTGCTCTATGATTGATCCAAGTCTTTCATCTGTTGCGCAACCCGGATTTAATATGGGTGCCAAAGCGACTGGGATCCTATTGGATTTAGTGGAAAAAAAGATTCAACTCAATGAGTTTTCCAATTCAGTCGTACTGGATACAGAGCTTTTGATCAGAAAATCTTCGGTGCGCTAAAAAAAATGTAGAATGTTATGAATTTGAGAGCTGTGGAATGCAAACGTTTGAATAGCGCTAATTTTTCAATAAAAAAGGTTTTCGGGCAAGATATACCTGGAATGGTAAATCTAAAGTCTATTTCTATGGATTTTTATATTGAGTTTCCCATTTAATTTTACGACGTTCACGCTCGAATTTTCACTATTTCATTCATGCAAAGCCACACTTCTATTTCAAAGCTTTCTCGCAATTCCGCTCGTTACCGTGATTTTGGAGCAATAAAAGATTGGCAACAAACTGACTTTGGATTCGAAGGTAAAAGTGATTTCGCACACTTTCGGATTTCGGTTTATCAGCATGGAATGATCAGAATTCAGGCTAGTAGATTTGATTCCTTTGAGTCCAACCCTTATTCAGTCATTTCTGATCCTGAAAAAGTTGATTTTTCACTGGTAGAAAAAGACAATCAACTTCAGCTGACTACCTCACTCATCAAATTGAAGTTGGATTTAGGTAGCTTCAATCTATCTTTTTTCGACTCAAACAATAATATCCTCAATGCTGATGATTCACTTGGAACTGCTTGGATTGGGTCCGAGGTGACTGCCTATAAGCAAGTCCAGAAAGATGAGAAATTCATTGGATTAGGTGAGAAAACAGGTAACCTAAACCGATATGGCAGGGCTTACACCAACTGGAACACTGATTATTTTGGATACGGTATCGGTGATGACCCACTATACATGAGTATTCCTTTTTATCTGGGAATTCATGAAAAAGGGGCCTATGGGATTTACTTTGACAACACGCACAAAACAGTTTTCAACTTTGGCGCATCAAACAATCGTTTTGTTTACTTCAGCGCAGAGGACGGAGATTTGGATTACTATTTTATTTATCAGTCAACTGTAGCTGAAATCATAAGCTCCTACACTTGGCTGACCGGCCGAATGCAAATGCCACCGAAGTGGGCCTTGGGTTTTCAGCAATGCCGATATTCTTATTATCCCGATTCGGAGGTTTACACCATAGCGCAGACTTTTCGAGACAAAAAGATGCCCGCAGATGTGATCTATTTGGACATTCATCATATGGAAGCCTATAAGGTTTTCACCTTTGATGGTGAAAAATTTTCAGATCCTAAGGCGATGATTTCCAGACTAAAAGAAAAAGGTTTTAAAGTCGTAGTCATCATGGATCCAGGCATCAAAACCCAAAAAGGGTATTTCCCCTATGATGAAGGTGTAGAAAAGGATCTTTTGGTGAAATACCCTGACGGAAGAATCTATGAGGGACAAGTTTGGCCTGGATGGTGCGCTTTTCCGGATTATACTAAAGAAGAAACCAGAAGATGGTGGGCTGAAAAAATGGCTTTTTACACGGATGCAGGAGTTGACGGATTCTGGACAGATATGAATGAGCCTGCGTCATGGGGACAGTTTACACCCAATCTAATCGAGTTTGAGTATGAAGGAGAAAAAGCATCTCACCGTAAAGCTCGCAATATCTACGGCATGCAAATGGCTCGTAGCGCACAAGAAGGTTCAGCTTTTCAAAACCCTGACAAACGACCTTTTGTCCTAACGAGATCCGGATTTGCAGGAATCCAACGCTATGCAGCCGCTTGGACCGGGGACAATGTGGCCACAGAAGAACACATGCTTGCGGGGATTAGATTAGTCAATAGCCTTGGCTTGAGTGGAGTTTCCTTTGCAGGATATGATGTGGGAGGATTTGCGGAAGAAGCTACCAAATCACTTTTCGCTCGCTGGATGAGCATCGGAGCATTTGCACCATTCTATCGAGCACACTCCATGATCAATAGCAATGATGCCGAACCTTGGGCTTTTGGTGAGGAAGTAGAAGAAATCAGTCGAAACTATATGAAGCTGAGATATAGACTTTTGCCTACTCTTTACAGCAAGTTCTATTCAAGTAGTATTTCAGGTCTTCCCATTGCCGAAAGTCTGGCGATACAGTATCCTCAGGATGAAAACATTTATCTGAAAGCTTTCCAAAATGAATACCTCTTTTGTGATTCATTGTTAATTGCACCAGTGGAAAGCACAAAAGAAATCACCAAGGTTTACCTGCCAGAAGGTGATTGGTATTATCTATTTTCTGATCAAAAGCATGTTGGCAAACGCGTCATTTATCAAGATTGCCCCTTGAATTACCTTCCTGTTTATGTCAAAGGAGGACAGATTTTCACCATGCAATCTGATGTCGAGTTTACGGGTGGAAAAACAGATGGAATTCTGAATATTCATGTTTACAAAGGTCAAGAGGGTTCAGCATTCCTGCATTACGAGGATGCTGGTGAGGGATTGGAATATCAATCGGGAGAATTTTTGAAACGCGTAATAAGCTACGATCCAAAATCTGGATCCTTAACATTTGGGCTAGCTGAAGGGAATTATTCAAGTGATTTCAAGCGATTAAAAATCTATTTGCATGGATTCTTAACGGATTCTGTTCGTCTAGGTGAAAAAGTTCTTCAGCTAAAAACTGAAGACCATGCATTTCTTGGGCGGCTAACAGAATTTGACCCATTGCCGGAACATGATCAACCTTATTTTGAGATCAAAAATCTTTCTTACCTAGAGTTGAATCATATGGCAGAGGCCTTTGAAATTCGAGACCTTAAGTAATCGGCTGATCTGACTACCCATAACCCAACCACCCAAAATGACTCAAAACAAAAATCGTCTGAGTTTCTGGCAAATCTGGAATATGAGCTTCGGATTCCTGGGAATTCAGTTTGGATTCGCCCTGCAGGGAGGGTTCATGTCCAGAATTTTCCAAACCTTGGGAGCGGACAAAGACGCAATTCCTTTGCTTTGGATTGCCGCTCCTTTGACAGGACTTTTGGTTCAGCCAATAGTGGGTTATCTGAGTGACAGAACATGGCACCCAAAATTTGGAAGAAGGAAGCCGTTCTTTTTTATCGGAGCGTTATTCAGCACGATTGCCTTGTTTTTTGCCCCCTACTCTTCTGCTTTGTGGATGGCTGCGGGAGCACTCTGGATTCTGGATGCATCGATTAATATTTCCATGGAACCATTTAGGGCTTTGGTGGCGGACAAACTTCCCGATTCCCAGCGATCCTATGGCTTTGTTGTCCAGACCTTGATCATCGGAATAGGAACTTGGATAGCTTCCAATCTTCCTTGGATGATGACTCAAATCGGCGTACCAAACACCGCTGCTGAAGGTGTGGTGCCGGATTCCGTGAAATATGCGTTTGCCATCGGTGCAGTGGTCCTTTTCACTTCAATTCTTTACACAATTCTGACCACAGACGAATATCCTCCTGACGATTTGGAGGAATTCAAGAAAGAAAAAGCGCGAAATAAAGGTTTTTTTAGTGGGTTTGGAGAGATTCTTAGAAACATCTCAGAAATGCCGACAGTCATGAAACAGCTCGGTGTCGTGCAATTTTTCTCTTGGTTCGCCTTTTTTACTATGTGGAGTTTTGCGACCCCTGCCATTACTGAGCATATTTTCGGAGCCACGGATACAACTTCCGAAGCATACAACAATGCAGCAGATAGCGTAGGAAACTACCTCGGGACTTATGGCTTGGTCTCCATGTTTTATGCGTTGATCCTAGCCTTCATAGCTTCCAAAGTCAAAATCAATCGGAAATTGCTTCACATGGTAAGCTTGATTGCAGGTGGACTTGGATTTATACTGATCTACTTCATCTCGGAGCCTTGGATGCTTCACATTTGCTTTTCATTGGTTGGAATAGCCTGGGCAAGTATTTTATCCATGCCTTATGCGATGCTTTCGAGCTCGGTGGAGCCAAAAAAAATGGGCGTATATATGGGGATTTTCAACATGTTCATTGTTATTCCTCAGATTATCGCGGCATTGGGAGGAGTAAATTTTCTATATAAAATCCTTTTTGGCGAAGCTGTTATCAACACCATGCTTTTGGCAGGAACCCTATTGATCTTGGCAGGATTTTCTAATCTTCTCATTACAGATCGAACTGCCACCCACGACTAAAAAACCACAAACCATCACAAAGGCCGATTCCAACTGGAATTGGCTTTTTACTTTTATAGCAAATCCTAGAATATGAAAACCCTGCGAATCATTGGAGTACCTGAGCATTTCAATTATCCATTTCAACTATTGGTAAACGATCAACCATTTTTGAAAAAAGGTATTCAAATCCAATGGATCAATGAATCAAGGGGATCCGGGCAAATGAACATATCGCTGAGAAATGATGAAGCTGATATCGCAATCCTCTTGACAGAGAGTTTCCTGAAGGATGTGGAGGCTGGAAATCCTTCCAAAATGATCGGTTATCATGTCGAAACTCCATTAAACTGGGGAATTCACATTCGTACTGATTCCCATGCAAATAGTTTATCTGACTTAGAAAAGAAGCATTTTTTGGTCAGCAGAATGGGTTCGGGATCTCATTTGATGGCGCTAGTATTGGCAAAAAGAGAAGGTTGGAATGTGGATGAATTGACTTTTGAGATCATCGGAAATATGGATGGTGCCAAAGAAGCGATGGAGAATGAGAATGAAGGGATTTTCCTTTGGGAAAAATATACCACCTCTCCGATGGTAAAAAATGGTACAATGAAGCAAATTGGAGAAGTGCCGAGTCCTTGGCCTTGTTTTGTGATGGTGGTCTCTAATAAGGCTTTGGCAGAGTTTGGAAATATAATTTTTGAAGTCAGAGATGAATTATACAAAATCTCAAAAGCCTGGAGTGAAAATCCAAATCGGGTTAAAACGTTAGCTGAATTTTACGAATTGGACCAAGCTGATGTGGAAAAGTGGTTGGAGCAAACCCATTGGAGTACCTCTGCTAAAGTTTCCCAATCAGAATTGAAAAACGCCATGAAAATGATGCAAGAGCTTGGGATTTTAAAAAGCCAATTACCCTTTGAATTCTTTCTCGCTCTTTCTTGATTGAGTCTGAGCAACTGAATGCCCACGGGGAAGACGAATAGAAAACTTGGACCCATGTCCTGGATGACTGTCAATCGTAATTTCTCCTCCACATTTTCGGGTAAATTCTTTCGCTAGCTGAATTCCCAAACCGGAACCTTTCTCTTGGTAGGTTCCAGGACGGGATTTCGTAATTGAGTATGAATCTGCGAGTAGAAGTTCGACTTGCTCTTCATTCATCCCTACTCCTTGGTCAAGTACAGACCAGTAGACCCAATCTTTATCTGTTTCAGAATAAATGGTCACTGCATCCTCAGCATTGGAAAACTTCACGGCATTGTTCAGGAGATTTCTGACCACCACCTCTATCAAATCCTGATCTGCCAAAACTTCTATTTTGGATTCCATTTGATTAAAAACCGATAGCTTTTTCTCGCTAAAAGAGGCTTTAAGTAATTTGAGTGAATTATCAACTACTTCCCTGAGGTCAAAAATTGATGGGTTTACCTGAAATCCATCCATCTGAGCCATGGACCATTTCAGGGTATTGTTCAAAGTGAAATTGACAGAATCAATATCTTTATTCAGTACATGGAGTAGTTCATCGAATTCATCCTGAGTGAGATGGCCTGCCAAGAGCAAATCCACTACCGATTTGACCTGAGAAACAGGACCTCTTAAATCATGACCAAGAATTGAAAAGAGCTTATTTTTGGTCTCATTCATTTCCTTAAGCTGCTCAGATTGATTTCCCAGGGCAAGGTTTTGCTCTTCGATTTTTCTTTGCTTTTCCAATAAATCCGCATTGAATTTCAGCACATTCTTATTCATGAAGAAAAGGCGAATCCCTAGTGCTCCAATAAGTAATGCGGTAATTGCAAAAAAGATAGAGTATCGCCTTGAGGTTTGCAGCCGGTAGGCTTGATTCTCATTCTGGGACTTCAAAAGCTCTAATTCAGACTCTTGCAGATTTTTTTCAAACATATTCTGAAGCAATGTGAGCCTATTACGATTGGACTTACTTAAGAGGGAATCATTGAGAATCAGATATTGTGACTGGTGAACAAATGCATTATTTATGTCTCCTTTTTCTTCATAGACACGCGACAAATATCGATGGCTCTTTGAAAGTTCATCCAAAAACCCATTTTCCTCACACAGTTCTATGGAGTAAATAAGCAGTTGTTCTGCTTGGTCGAGTTTTCCATCCAATAGATATGCATTGCCCAGCCGGTGCAAAACCCCTGCTTCAAAGGATTTGACACCCTGTGCCTGCGCCAAATCCAGGGAGCGATTGTATATCGACTGGGCAGAATCATAATTTCCTTTAGCCAAATACACATCCCCTACCACCCGATGCGCAAATGATGTTAAGTAGGGTGAGCCAGCGTTCTCATTGAGTTTTATGGAACGGCTTGCGTATGCCATTGCTGAATCCAGCTGAGAAGATTGAACAAAATTTAAGGCGACATTATTCAAGGAGCGGATGCGAGTAGAGAGATCATTGACTTTGGTAGCCAGCTCATATCCTTTTTTAAATTGCTGAATAGCCATAGGGAAATTTTGTTGCTCATAATACAAGGCTCCCATATTATTCATCAATCTTGCGGCCTGAAGTTGATCATTGGCCTGGATTGCCAGGTCAAAGGCTCTTTCTGAATATTCGAAAGATTCCTGCCATTGGCCCTGACGGTAATAGATCCAACCGATATTTTCTAATGCTCGACTTTGCCCCGAAAGGTATCCCAACACCTTAGCAAGAGAGTCTGCTTCAAGGGAATATCCAATAGCTTCCTTTTGAGAACTTTCTCGAATAATAGTGGCCATTTCATTTAGCAAATTGACCCGATCCTCATTTTTCTTGCCGGGCAAGAGTGTGAGCAGGCTGTCCACGGTTGGACTTTGGGAAAAGCCAAGTGTAGCGAATGAACTAAATAAAAGGGAAAGAATTAGGTATAGAATCGGGCGACTCACAATGCTTTTCTTTTCAAAATTTTCTGCAAAATAAAGATAATCAGAGATAAGCAATACTATCTCAATCCGAAAAGTTTAAAATAGGATACAGCAGTTATTGAAGTTTGTCCCAATCCCAATCTTTATTTATTTGTGTAATTGCATGATGAGCCGTCAGATCATATTGACAAGGCACGATAGAAATATAATTATTTGCAATAGCCCATTCGTCATTGTCCTCCCCTTTGTCGAAATTCACAAAGTTGCCAGCCATCCAAAAGTATTTTCTACCTGTCGGATCAAATCGTTCGGCAAATTCCTCCTGCCATTTCGCATCCGCCTGACGGCATATTTTTATTCCTTTGATCGATTCATTTCGTTTCGGAGGAAAGTTTACGTTTAACGCTACACCTTTCGAAATTCCTTTTTCAAGGACTTGACGGGCAATTTTTTCAACCCATTCCTCCACATGAGAAAAGTCTGCTTTGGAAGAATAATCACATAAGCTAAATCCAATTGATGGCAAGCCTTCTAGCGCTCCTTCGATAGCTGCAGACATGGTACCGGAATACAAAACAGAAATGGAGGTATTAGAACCGTGATTTATTCCGCTTACTACCAAGTCTGGGGTTCTGTCCTTGAGTACGTAATGCTTGGCAAGCTTGACGCAATCTGCTGGAGTTCCGCTGGATTTGAAAGCTAAAACATCATCAAAAATCTCCTCTTCGTAAAGTCTAAGGGTCTCTCCTATGGTAATGGCATGCCCCATTCCGGATTGGGGGCTGTCCGGGGCAACGACGACGACGTCACCAATTTTTTTCATTACAGAAACTAAAACACGAATTCCTTTAGAGGTAATTCCATCGTCATTGGAGACGAGGATAAGTGGTTTTGACATAAAAATTAATTCTTCAATTCGTTGTAATAGGCGGTAATTCTAAGCAAATCCCCACGCTTGTCATGCTCTAATCTGTTTTTTCTCATAAACAGGTCAATTTCGTCATCGTATCCTGGAAGCATGGCAAATAGGTCTTTTTTCTTCAAGCTGTAACGCTGCAAACGACCATTTTTGAAAAAGTAATAATTGAAAGCAAGACGATAACCGAAGTTATTTTGAGGTCCCCAAAAAGGATTCATCCCGACAGGTCCCCAATTGTTCATTCCGCGAGTATCCGTAGCAATGTACTCACGGCATAGAAGTGCGAGATCGTCACCTTCGGTCAAGACTTCAAAGAAAGTTGGCGTTTCATACTCCCCATTGATCGCATAAGGAAGACTGTAAAATCTTCGAATACCTCCGAAAATTTCATCATAAATCTCAAAATTTGAGACGTTGGAAGCTGTGAAAGTTTCTACGGTCTCGGTTTGAAGTTGAACCAAATTATTGTCAATATCATACTTGACCAAACCCGAACGTGTAATGCCGTCGGTCAGGTAAATATTTCCTTTGTGCCAAACTTGCGATGGGAACTGACTATTCTGAGCGAATACTGAAAATAAGCCCAGAAAAATAAAGCATAGTGTAGTTGCTGTCTTTTTCATAATGACTATTGTGCTTAGAATTAACGTCCGAATTCTAATTGGGTTTTTGAAATATTCTGAGCGCCTCCCTGTAAGTTAACAACTTCCGCTATTTCAGGATATTGTGCCCCATTTTATCTCTTTTAGTCGTGAGATATTTCTCGTTATGGGGATTAGGTTTGATTTCGATAGGAACTTGCTCAATGATTTCGAGGCCATACCCAAGTAAGCCCACTCTTTTTTGAGGATTATTAGAAATGAGTCGGATTTTACTTACACCCAAGTCTCTTAAAATCTGAGCACCAACTCCATAATCTCTACTGTCCATAGGTAAGCCTAAAGCAAGATTGGCTTGTACGGTATCCATCCCTTGCTCTTGTAGTTTGTAAGCTTTGAGTTTATTGATCAAGCCTATTCCTCGACCTTCTTGATTCATATATAAAACAACTCCTTTTCCTTCTTTTTCGACCATTTCCATGGCTGCATGCAGTTGAGGACCGCAGTCACATCGGCAGCTACCAAAGATATCTCCAGTGACGCAAGAAGAATGAACTCTCACTAAAACAGGCTCATTGGGTTCCCAAGCCCCCTTGATCAAAGCCATGTGGATCTCATCAGTATTGGTTTGCTTGAAAGCGATCAAGTCAAAGTCACCCCAATTCGTAGGCAAATCAACTCCAATCTCACGCTTGATTAAGGATTCATTCTTGAGACGATAAGCGATCAGATCTTTGATTGATACCAACTTCAAGTTGAAACGCTCGGCAACTTTCACCAAATCAGGAAGTCGGGCCATCGAACCGTCTTCATTCATGATTTCCACCAAAACTCCAGCAGGTGCTAATCCTGCCAATCTTGAGAAATCAATTGCTGCTTCGGTATGGCCTGCTCTTCTGAGGACTCCTCCTCGTTTTGCTTTGAGTGGAAAAATGTGTCCAGGCTTACCCAATTCACTCGGATGTATCGAATCATCAATCAAGGCTTTGATAGTCTTGGCTCGATCAGATGCCGAAATACCTGTCGTACAACCATGGCCAACTAAATCGACAGAAACAGTAAATGGTGTCTCAAAGGCAGCGGTATTATTTCCCACCATTAACTCCAACCCCAATTGCTCACAGCGATCTTCGATCAATGGTGCACAGATCAATCCCCGGCCGTGAGTGGCCATGAAATTCACAATTTCAGGAGTCACTTTTTCAGCCGCACAGACAAAATCACCTTCATTTTCGCGGTCTTCATCATCGACAACAATAATGACTTCACCGTTTTTGATGGCTTCAATTGCATCTTCTATCGGGTCTAGAGTATAGTTTTCCACTTGGGTAGTTTTTGGAGTAATATTTCGAAGCGCAAGTTAGCCGCTTTCCCATTAAAACCGGATCGAGCCAAAGAAAGTTTGGTTTTAACCAATCACAATTCCAAGTTCCTTATCAATCTGGAGTTGGACTTTTTTTAACTCAAAATAAACCTGCTGTAACTCAAATACCTTTTCAGCATCTAGGTGTTCCTGCTCGGCGGACTTAATTTTTAGCTTTGCCTCATCCATCATTTTATGAACAAGTCTTCTTTTGAGTCTTAACATCGATTTGATAGCAGTTCCAGCCAGATCATCCGTCTCAGAAGTGATAAAAATCTGATGGCGATCATGCCAATGCACCGACACTTCATGCCTTGGAGAAATCAAATCAATCACCTCCTGCCTAACTTCTGCATCAGATGAAGAAACAAAAAAATCAGTGGTTGGAATCACACCATTGGTGAGGCTATCTCGATAAATTCTCAAAATTTTCTCATAAATAGGCGTAAGAAACGCAATATCAGCTGTCTCCACCATCAAATACTGACACAAGTGCAATTCCTCATCATCCAGCTTTTTCCAACCATAATTCAACAATAAACGAATCGTCTCCTTCTCCTGAATTCTAAGCGTATCTTCAACAGAGCTCAGAGTTTTTGTGGGAATTAACTCTTCAAGTTTCTCCTCTGCTTCGGCCTCTTCTTTTACTTTTTGAAAATGATCTTTTTGGCTCTTTATCAGAGACTTATTAAGCTCTGTATGAATGATTTCTTCATCTATCTCAAGAAGATCTGAAGCTTCTTTTGCATAGACGGAACGAATGATCGGATCGGGGATTTTTCCGATGCTTTGGACAATTTCACGAATTACTTCAGCCTTACGGATCGGATCCCGTTCGAATTCCTCCTGATACAAACCAATCTTGAATCCGATGAAATCTCGGCTGTTTTCTTTCAAGTAATCCTGAAAAGCTTGTGATCCGACTTTTCTGGAATAACTGTCCGGATCATCTCCATCAGGAAAAACTACGGCTTTGACATTCAGTCCACCTTCAAGCAAGAGATCAATACCACGAATGGAGGCCTTGATTCCGGCGGCATCCCCATCATAGAGCACTGTCACCTGATTGGTGAAGCGCTTGATCAGCTTGATCTGTCCATCGGTGAGCGAAGTACCTGAAGAAGAAACTACGTTCTCGATACCTGACAAATGCATCGAAATGACATCTGTGTAGCCTTCAACCAAAAAGCAATTATCAAGGTCTCGAATGGCTTTTTTGGCCTGAAACATCCCGTAGAGCACATCGCTTTTGTGGTAAATGGGCGTCTCCGGAGAGTTGATGTACTTGGGTTGGTTTTTATCTTTGGTAAGAATCCTAGCGCCGAAACCTATCGGCTTTCCGCTGATATTATGAATCGCAAAAGTCACCCGACCACGAAAGCGATCATACAAGCGACCGGGATCTCCTTCTTTTTGAAGAATCAAACCCGCTTTCAACAAAATATCTTCTTCAAAACCTGATGTTTTAGCAGCTTTCAAAAAGTAATCCCAGCCATCCATGGCATAGCCGAGATCAAATTTCTCGATGATCTGTGGAGTAAATCCCCGTTCTTTGAAATAGCTCAGACCGATGGACCTTCCTTCCTCTGTTTGGAGATTCTTCACAAAAAAGTCTTTGGCAAAATTCAAGGCAATGAAGAGACTTTCCCGCTCATTTTGCTCCAGGTTTTGCTCAGGAGTACGAGTTTCATCCTCCTCTACTTCTATCGCATATTTTCCTGCTAGATGTCGGATCGCCTCCTGAAAACCGATCCCTTCGATATCCATAACAAATTGGATCGGGTCACCGGCTTTACCACAACCGAAACATTTGTAGATCTGCTTGGATGGCGACACAGAAAACGAAGGTGATTTTTCTCCGTGAAAGGGGCAGCAAGCCCACATATTCTGGCCTTTTTTCTTCAAAGGAACATAATCCCCCACCACCTCGACGATGTCGGCACGCTCTTTTACTTTGTCTGAGGTAAGCTTACTTATCATATTGTTGGAATCAGGACAAAGTTAATTGCTACGATGAAGAAAATGAGAACTATTTGCAATAGGTCTGAGTTTCACTTGTCGTAGGTATGAAAGCGGTTTTAGAAACCCACTTTCTTAAACTAACTTGCAAAAAATTTAGAACAAGGCATGCAATTTACTGCAGAATCCATAAAGAAATCGCTCTCCAAAGTGCAAGATCCAGATCTGAAGCGGGATCTGGTGACTTTGGGGATGATTCAAGGAATACATATCGAAGGTAGAAGAGTGAGTTTCAAGGTAGTCCTGACTACACCCGCCTGTCCGCTCAAGGAAGTAATCAAAAACAATTGTCTCGAAGTATTAGAGCAGGATCACGGTACAGATTGGGAGTGGGATATCAATATGACTTCCCAAGTGACCACTGTACGGGATGCCGGTCCTATTTTGCCGGAAGTAAAAAATATAATTGCAATAGCTTCAGGAAAAGGAGGTGTAGGAAAATCTACCACTGCGGTAAATTTAGCGGTTGCTTTAGCACAACTAGGTGCAAAGGTAGGTTTGATTGATGCAGATATTTCTGGGCCATCTGTCCCTTTAATGTTCAACGTCGAAGGAGAGCAGCCTTCTGTTAAAAAAGTTGGAGAAAAGAACATCATTGTCCCAATAACCCAATACGGTGTCAAATTAATGTCTATTGGTTTTCTTACTCCAACCGATAGTGCAGTCGTGTGGAGAGGACCGATGGCCAGTTCCGCTTTGAGACAATTTATATCGGATGTAGAATGGGGAGAACTTGACTATTTGTTGATCGATTTACCACCAGGCACTTCTGACATTCACTTGACCATGGTGCAGACTGTTCCCGTCACCGGGGCGGTGATTGTGACTACCCCACAAAAAGTAGCCTTAGCGGACGCAAATAAAGGTTTGTCCATGTTCAGACAGCCACAAATTAACGTACCCATCTTAGGTGTTGTAGAAAATATGGCTTATTTTTCACCCGAGGAATTGCCTGAAAACAAATATTATATTTTCGGCAAAGAAGGTGGAAGAAAATTGGCCGAAAAGTATGATGTGCCGTTTCTAGGTGAAATACCCATTGTTCAAGGTATAAGAGAAAGTGGAGATACGGGATATCCGGCAGTATTAAAAAACGGGTTGACCAAAGACGCGTATATGGATTTGGCTGAAACTGTAGCCCGCCAGATAGCTATCCGAAATGACTCAATCCAAAAAACATCAGTTGTAGAAGTAAAAGCGTAATAAAAATGGAAGCAGGACTACGAGAAAAAATTGAATTTGCATTGGATACTATCAGACCTTATTTGGAAGCTGACGGTGGAAATGTGCGAATTGTAGAATTAACTGAAGATTTGGTCCTCAAAATAGAAATGATGGGGAATTGTGGATCTTGTCCCATGTCTTCCATGACCTTAAAAGCGGGTGTTGAGGAAGCCATCAAGCGAGCAATTCCTGAAATTATTCGTGTAGAAGCTGTCAATCTTACGGTAGCTTGATTATTTCTGCTGAATGAGAAAAGGCTTACAGTTTTTTGGCATATTTTTTTTCCTAAAGGGATTTTTATTCTTTTCGGCAGCTGCTTTCGGGCAAAAAATCACTCCTGTTGACTTCGCTATAGGGGCTAACTCGATTTCCTCACATTCCCATACAGAGAAATGCGGCCACACACTTATCGAATCCAAAATCGAAAAGGAAATGGGGTATTTTGGAACCAAAGATTTCTTTGAGGATTGGATTGATCAAAAAATTCAAACTCGAAGAAGTACCCCTCAAATAGCTAGGATTCAGAACGAACCGAGATTGATCCCGGTAGTTGTCCATGTCATCCACAATGGTACTCCTGTAGGTTCTGGCGCAAACATTCCGGATTCACAGATCTTGGAACAGATTAGAATTTTAAATGAGGATTTCAGGAGACTAAATGCAGATGCTGTCCGAACTCCGGCAGAATTCCTACCTGTGGCGGCAGATGCGAATATTGAATTTATCCTTGCCAAACAAGATCCGATGGGGTTGCCTACTTCGGGAATAGTGAGACTTCAGGGAACAAAAACTACTTATAGCCCAGAGAATGACGCCGTTTTGATTGGACAACTGAGCCAATGGAATCCGGTAGAATACATGAATATTTATGTAGTCCCGCTTGTTCAGCCCTTCATTGGTTATGCATCCTTTCCGATCTCAGATCTTCCCGGTTTGAATTTTTCTCCAACTCCAGCGATAATAGATGGAGTAACAATTGATTATCGTTTTTTTGGAGTGGGTGGCAATTCAACTAATTCTTCATTAGGGAGAACTGCAACCCATGAAGTAGGTCATTACTTTGGTCTTCGCCATATCTGGGGAGACGGAGGATGTGGAGTGGATGATTTTGTAAATGATACTCCTCTCCAGGACAATTCGAATACAACCTGTAATGCAAACCCCAGCAGATTTTCCTGCGATTCCAATGATATGATCCAAAACTTTATGGATTATACCCCGGATGCATGCATGAATTTATTCACTTTAGGACAAGTCGAACGATTCAATATTGTGCTGGAAAATAGTCCACGACGAGTGACTTTAGTAAATAACCGAGCCACACAGGAACCTGATTTGATTGATCTGGATTTAGCTCTTACTCGGATTATTCAGCCGGTAGATGCGATTTGTGAATTATCGATCACCCCCCAAGTGGAAGTCCTTAATGCAGGATCAATGGCAATTACTTCAGCACGTCTTGAATTTATCAGAAATGGGGTAGTCATTGAAAACAAACGTTTCACTCTAAATTTGGCCACTGGAGAAAAAGCTATCCTGACCTTTGGGACCTCTCAATTACAAACTGGAAACAATCAGATTGAATTCCGAATCATTCAAATTAATGATCAGCAAGATCAAAATGCTGATAATAATTCAAAATTCTCTAACCCAGTACTACAGGGTGAAATAGACTTGCCTTATTCTTTTAATATTCAAAATTTCCCAAGCGATTGGGTGATCAGTAATCCTGACCAATCTTTTACTTGGGAAAGAAGAAATATCATCATTGGTGGACAGAGTCAACAAGTAATCTATATCCGGCACTACGAATATGAAGGACCAGATCAGTTGGACTATCTGACATCTCCTATTGTTGATCTTGCCAAATACCCTAATGCTCAATTAGTATTTGAAGTCGCACATGCCCCTTACGATCAACCTGGATATCAAGATGAATTGATTATCTCTGTCTCGGAGGATTGCGGTTCAAATTTTGATTTGGTGGATGTAAACTACCAAAAGTCCGGACCTAGACTTGAAACTTCAGCTCCCACTTTGGAAGAGTTCATTCCAACCTCCAATGCGCAATTCAGAACCGAAGTATTCAATTTAAGCGACTTTAAAGACCTCGGTAAGATAAGATTGTCGATTATCACCAAAAATTCCTTTGGGAATAATATTTACCTAAGAAATATTCGAATTCTCCCAACAGAGGAATTGAGATATGGGATAAATGCTGAAGAAATCCTTGTTCCCAATCCGATTAATTCAGGAAATCATGAAGATGAAATTGTCAGGGTTCGGAACACCGGGAATTTACCTTTTACCAAGTTTTTGTTTACCAGAACTACCAACTCCTCTTTGCCAGAAACCTATTTGGTGTCGGAGGTAAACATGGCTCCAGGTGAACACATTGATGTGGATATCACCAAATCAACATTCACCGGGAAAAATCGACTGCGGTTTTCTGCAAGTGAACCAAATTTTGACCAAAACCCTGCTGAATCCAATGAACTGAATCAGTATCATTTGGAAACGAACGAATCGACTGAAGTTCCTTGGAGGCAAGATTTCAACAATAGCACAACCCTAAGTCCTTGGACTTCGATAAATCCTGAAAATGATCTTCCCACCTGGACTGTCACACCTGTGGCAAATGGGTCTGGCGTTAACAATGCTGCTGTTTTGGAAAATGGCCTAGGAGGCAATTCTTATTGGCTGGGAACTCCTGTTTTTGATTTGACAGGCACACGACAAGCAAGTATTTTCTTTGATCTCGCAGCAGGTCAGGTAGATGCAGGCACCAGTTTATCTTTATTGGCAAGTATTGATGGAGGAATAAATTATTCAACAGTTTGGACCGAAGTGGGACAAGAGTTATCTACAGTTTCTGCTGGCGCAGCAAATCCAAACAGTTCGGGGGATTACATCAGGAAATTTGTCAATCTTAGTGAATTTGCAGGGACAGAAGCACAAGAGGTCCGATTAGCATTTGTTTTGAATATCGCTGGAAACTCAAACGATCCTGTATTCCTCGATAATCTCGAGTTATTTCTAAATGCAAATCCAGACCCGGTCATTCCGTCACAGGGATCGAGTGTCCTATATCCAAATCCAGCAAGAGATTTCTTTAATCTTGCATTCAACTTGCCGGAAAGAGAAGAAGTAACTATTCAAATAATCTCTGCGACAGGTGCCATCGTTCAGGAGGTGCAATACCCAGGAACGTTAAACCAGACATATACCTTCAGTACAGAATTATTCCGCACGGGTGTATACATAATCCGAATCAGCAGTGATTCTCTTCAGGAAATGAAGCGTTTGTTGATTAATTGATCTTAAAAAAAGCCGAAGTCAGATGCTTCGGCTTATTTTTTGCCTGCTGAATTGGGTTGTTTTTAACATTTTTGTTCAATGAACGATCAAAAATCCCCTTAACTTAGTCTGATCTAATCTCGTCAATGAATTCATTCAGTTCCTCTCTTAAAAAAGTCCTTGTCAATCTGCTGATTATTATCGGTTTAGCTTCTCTACTTGGATTTCTTTTCTTAAAACTCTATCTCCCCTTTTATACCCATCACGGTGAAACTGTCTCAGTTCCTGATCTTTCAGGTTATGAATACTATGAAGCCAGTGAATTGTTGGAGAACACGGGACTACAATATGAAGTCTCCATTGATTCGGGGTTTAGTGCCGACTTTCCAGCTTTGGCTGTATTGAAGCAGATGCCGGACGCGAGTTCACAAGTTAAAACAGGCCGAAAAGTCTATTTGACACTCAATGCCCGTAACGCCCCGCTGATCAAAATGCCAAACTTGGTTAACCTGCAATTAAAGAATGTACAGGAAATTCTTTCGAATATCGGTTTGGTTCGCGGGGACATCATCTATGTACCGGATATCGGCATTAATGTAGTATTAGAACAGCGCTATCGTGGTGTAAGTGTCAAGGAAGGATTTGAAATTCCTAAAGGTGCAACAATTGACTTGGTGGTAGGTGATGGAATGGGCAATCAGTTACTTTTAGTTCCTGATCTAGTTGGGATGGAGGAAGAAGATGCCGAGTTTCTAATTTTGGGTTCAGGACTTCGGGTGGGAGATAAAAATTATTCCTCCACCGATTCAGTAGCATTGGGTAAGGTTTTTCTACAATCTCCCCCTCCAGGAATGGAAGTAAGAACAGGTGAATTGATAAAAATTTGGATAGCAAAAGACTAGTGAATTGAAGAAGATTTTTAAAACGTGGTCACTAATTTCTTGCCTTGTAATTTTCTTTTTACAAGGGGAGAAAGCAGTTGCCCAGTTTATTGAAATCGCTCCAATCCATAAGCAAAAGTTTACCAATACCAAAAACGACGCTTCATCAAGACTTCAAAACACTAACACTTTACCTTTTTGGGATGATTTCTCTCGAGGAATTGATACCCTAAAGTGGACGCTAGATGGTGCTTCCTATACCGAAACCATCGCTGAAAATGCTCCATCACTAGGAGCCATCTTATTTAATGGGGTGGATCAAAATGGAAGGCCATACTCACTTCAAATCGGTGATCAGGGCGAAAGTGATTTTTTGACAAGTAAACCTTTCGATTTAAGTCTTCTTTCTGGGCAGGAAAAAGAAAGCCTATACTTGAGTTTTTTTTGGCAGGCTGGAGGAAAAGCAGAAGCCCCAGACGCAAACGACCGTCTAACACTTCAAGTACTAAATCCTACCGGAGAATGGATTCCAGTTTGGGATCAATCGGGAGGAAACGAACTTGACCGAACAATTTTCACTCAGGAAATCGTAAAAATCGAATCTGGATTGCAGCATGAAGTTTTCCAATTTCGATTCTTATCCAATGGCCGTCAGGCTGGGCCCTTTGATAGTTGGCTTTTAGATTATGTATACCTGAACTTTAATCGAGACGAAACTGACCTTACCTACAGAGATCGTGCTTTGACGCGATCCAATCAGGTCAATTTTGGAGAATTTAGTGCTTACCCTTTGGAGTTGCTTCAAACTGACCAAACAGGACTCTGGTCCCAAATTCAGAATGAGTTCCTTAATCTCGAAGATCGCTTTCGTGCCATGGAATATTCCATTCAAGTGGAAGATGGCTTGGGGAATCCTATCCTGATAGTTAATGAGAATACCCCATTCAATCCCGTTCCAAATTCGTTGGAAAGAAGGACTTTTCTTAGCAGAGAATTTGATGAAATTCCCGTTCCGCTAGGAGAAACTGACCTAATAATCAGCACTTCACTCACTTCTGGCGATGGATTTTTATTTGAAATTCAAAATGGGGACACCGTCCGTTACAATTCTGTAGACTATCGGTTAAATGATACGATCAAAACCAGTTTTCCAATTCGCGATTTCTTTGCTTATGACAATGGTTCAGCGGATTATTCTGCAGGTATCAATCAACGCTCCGGTCAAGTTGCGGTGCAATTCAATTCTCCGGAACCCGTCTACATCAAAGGTATTTCCATCAACTTCACCAATGCTAATCAAGCGAATCAGCCTGTAGATATTGTGGTTTGGGATGAAATTGACCGACGGCCGATCTTTTCGAAAGAATCCCTTATTCCTGAAAAAGTACCCGGACAAGATTTTTCCTATTATGCTCTAGATACTAACATCCGTGTATCTGGAGAATTTTTCATAGGCTTCACTCAGTTTTCCAATGACTTCATCCATGTAGGATTGGATAAGGTAAATGATCAGTCGTCAAAAATTTTCTACAATGTAGGAGGTGGTTGGGTTCAGAATGAAGATGTAATAGGTTCATTGATGATTCGTCCACATGTGTCCTTGGCTGCTCCTTTTGAGCAAAGTGAAATACCTGAATCAGGCTTTAGAATTTACCCAAATCCAGTGGTGGAACGGCTAACTGTAGAGGGTAAGTTTGAAGAAATTACCATTTTCGATTCTTTTGGTCGGCAGATTTTATTACCAATGGAGAAAACCAATACTGGAGAAATTGTTAATTTTAGGGGACAAAGACCGGGGGTTTATGTCATTAATCTGTTTGCTGAATCCGGTTCTAAATCATTTCGAATTTTAGTAACTAAATAACATGGAAGATATCACTGTTTCAGAACTTAAAAATAGACTCGACAAGGGAGAAAAATTTTATTTTCTTGACGTAAGAGAAGAATGGGAGTATGAAGAAGATAATCTTGGCGCAAATAACATTCCCCTTGGCGAACTACCACACCGAATTTCAGAACTGGAAAAATATAAAGATGATGAAATCATCGTCCATTGCAGGTCTGGAGCTCGCAGTGGAAACGCCAAAAAGTTTATGGAAAGCAAGGGCTTCAGTCAAGTCCGAAATGTCCTTGGAGGAATCCTAGCCTACCGATCACTTTGATAAAAAGTCCCGAGTTTAAATCAAACTCGGGACTTTTTTCATGTGATTATTATTTGATTTTTAACGGTCACATGGAATCTTCGCATGGATTATAAACATCCCTCTGTGTGTCCCTTTGGGTCATGCTCGATTTCATCTGTTTATAATTTGTCTGTTTAACTCATTTTATTTTCTCAGGAAATAG
>CAYTXN010000004.1:28329-33949 GCA_964441195.1 uncultured Limnohabitans sp. | reverse complement strand
AGCCGATGTGCGGGCTTTCAAGTCTTTCAGTTGTTCTGAAGTCATCTGTCTAGGTGAAAATTTAGTGTGCAAAAGTCTGAAAAAATATCCGCTTTTACCAGCAAACCTCGATTATTCGATTCTCATAAGGATGATCTGAATTCCATAGCCTGTCGTGTTTTTGAAGGTTTTATACCGCAATGGCAACAATGCCAGACCAGTACCTGTCAAAATACCAGAGGTAACTGCTACACCACTATCTATGCGTAGTTCGCCTTGCTGATAGATACTGTTGACAGCTTCGACAGTCATTAGTATTCCCCCTGCTCCTAAAAAAAGGGCTGTCAAATTCCGAAGGGTACGATTTCTTGGATCTTTATATCGAACATCAACTTCCAAAATATCAGCAGGACTTAGGATGTTTTCCGTCAAATAAATGAAATCAGTATCCAAACTGACAATTTGGTCTGTGACGAAATATCCAAGCTTTTTACTTTTATAGGTAATATTTTCACCTGGATAATAACGGAGTTGAGTCTTTTGGTTTCCCCCTCTTTTGATAAGAATAAAATCCTTGGATTGGGCAAGTGCCCCAACTAATATCAAAAAATACAAGGCTAAAGTTAATCCTAATTTCATAGAGGAAATCGAGCATGACACGAGTGTCATTCGGCTGATTGAATATTACATTTGGAATGTAACAAAAACGAGAAGTTTCCCTCTCGTTTTTGAATTAGATTTTTACAATCCATCCTCTATCGTCAGGGATGGTCCCGTATTTAATACTGTCAAGTTCGTTTAGAACTCTATTTGAAAAAGCATCAGGTCCTTTCTCTGGCAGGAGATAGTCATGACCATTCACATTAATTTTGGCAATATGAGCGATGGTTGCGGCAGTTCCAGTACCAAACGCTTCTTTCAATGATCCATTCTCCAAAGCCTCTTGGAGTTCTGAAACAGTCAGGAAACGTTCTTCCAGCGGTTTTCCCCACTCTTTGGCCAGTTGAATTACAGAATCTCTGGTTATTCCTTTTAGAATTGTACCCGTATTCGTTGGCGCTGTGATCAGAGTTCCATTGATGTCAAACATCACGTTCATCGTTCCGCTTTCTTCGATTTTACTATGCGATTTTCCATCAGTCCAGAGGAGCTGATCATAACCAGCTCGTTGGGCTTGAAGTGCTGGAAAAAGTGAAGCAGCATAGTTTCCGGCAGTTTTAGCCGCGCCAGTTCCACCCTCAGTAGCTCTAGTAAACTCGGTTTCTACTTTGACATTGACCGGTTTGCTGTAATAAGCACCCACAGGACAAGTGAATATGATGAACTTATACGTGTCAGAGGGCTTTACTCCGATGTAATTATCCATCGCAAACATGTATGGACGGAGGTAAAGGCTTGAACCTTTACCACTCGGAACCCAGTTTCGATCCAAATCCAAAAGTTGAAGCAATCCTTCCATGAAAATTTCCTCGGGAATGGCTGGCATACACATTCGTGCCGCTGATTCATTCATCCTTCGGGCGTTGGCATCACCTCTGAAAACTAGAATTTCACCATTATCATTTTTATAGGCTTTCATTCCTTCAAAAATGGATTGCCCATAATGTAGTGCAGCATTTGCTGGATGAAGATCTAAAGGCCCATAAGGCTCTATGCGCAAATCTGTCCATTCTCCGTCGATGTAATCAGCCACAAACATGTGGTCAGAAATAGTCTTACCAAACACAAGGTTGGAAAAGTCTGTTTCAGGAAGTTTTGACTTTGCTATTTTCTGAACCGGGATTGCAAGTGAGGTCTTCATGCTCATTATGATTAGGACAAAATATTTTCGCGTTTTGGCGTTTTTGATTGAATCGGAAGATTCATTTGTGTTTGAATTGGCAATTTACCAAAAAGCCTGTGCTTACAACAATCTCGGCTTCCAGGTCACTTCTTCTATTTCAAGTTCTTGAGCCATCATTCTACCCAACACAAAAAGGTAATCTGAAAGCCTATTTAAGTATTGAATCACCAAATCTGAGACGGGTTCCAAGGAGGCAAGTTCAACCACAATTCTTTCGCTGCGTCTACAGACTGTTCTTGCCAGATGACAAAATGAAACCGATTGATGACCTCCGGGTAAAATGAAAGCTGTAAGCATTGGAAGCTTTGCATCCATCAAATCCATTTCACGTTCGAGTGATTCGACATCTTCAACATGGAGGTCTGGTTTTTTGACCTTGTCTTTACCAGGGACTGTGGCCAAATCTGCGCCGAGAGTAAATAATCGATCTTGGATTTCTTTCAAAAAATCAGATCTTTTGACATTTACTTCCTGATCTCTTAGTAAACCTAAGTAAGAATTCAGCTCATCTATTGTGCCGTAAGCATCAATCCGTAAGTCAGATTTTGGGACTCGTGTACCCCCAAGAAGTGATGTTATTCCCTGATCTCCGGTCTTAGTATAAATTTTCATTCTGCCTCTGTTCGTTCAGTGGCAAAAATAAGAATCTATTTCAGAATAATGAGTTATAATCAGACATGCATTAATGCAGCTCGGGTTGGATTCGGATTGATTTTGTCAGTTTCAACCAATCCATCGCGAAGTCTTATCACCCGATGCGCATAGTGAGCGATGTCATCTTCGTGTGTCACCATTATGATAGTGTTGCCGCTTGCATGCAATTCATGGAAAAGCTCCATGATGCCATAAGAAGTTTTTGAATCCAAGTTTCCGGTAGGTTCATCGGCAAGGATAATACTGGGACTGTTTACCAATGCTCTCGCAATGGCGACTCGCTGACGCTGACCACCCGATAATTCATTTGGACGGTGCTTAGTCCGATCTCCCAGTCCAACATTTGATAATGCTTGAAAGGCCAGTTCTTCACGATCAGATCGGCTATAACCAGCATAGACTAAAGGAAGGGCTACATTGTCAAGGCAGCTGGCTCTTGGTAGCAAGTTGAAGGTCTGGAATACAAAACCGATTTCTTTGTTTCTGATTTCCGCCAGTTCATTTTCACTCATGTCACTGACATCTTTTCCAGATAAAATATAAGTGCCTGATGTTGGAGAATCCAGGCAACCAATGATGTTCATCAATGTGGATTTTCCTGATCCTGATGGACCCATGAAGGCAACATATTCTCCACGGTCTACAGAAATGCTGACCGATTTTAGGGCTTCGATAATTTCTGAACCCATTTTATAGGTTTTGTTGATATTGTGGGTTTCAATGACTTTGCTCATGGTAGAAAATTTTGATTAAGATAGTGGTTTAGTTTTTTTATTTGGAATACCAATTTGTCAAAATACGTGAAAAAAGGTCAATAGTTAGTGCCTTGCAAAAATTCTATTTCATCCCAAGTCAACCAGTTGCTCATCTCCTGAAGTGCCGCAGTGGCATAATTGTCCAATCCGATACGCTTTGCCGCCTGCACTTTCCGAATCCAAAGCATCGGATCTTTATTGAATTCACTGGCTGTATTTAGTAATTCATACTGATCCAATGGATCGGCAAGCCTATCCGCAGCACTCAGAACCAAAGGCGTTTTGTAAGGATTTGCACTTAGTTCTTCTCCCACTTTTAGAAATTGAGTGAATGCGAGCAAAGATTCCTTATTTGACCAATCAGGGTTTTGAAGAAAAATGGCAAGTTGATCTTCATTTTCAATTTTTCCATTTAGAAAATTGCCCAATTCATTCAATTGAAATTTAGTCAAGCCATGCGCCTTTCTTTCCAGGAGGAGAAGTGCAAAAGATGATTTCCATTCCTCAGAGGCAATTGAATTCCATTGATCAAATAATTTATCCGGAATGGATTGATTGAACGTGGAAAGTGAAATCAAAAATTCATCCGGCGAAATTAAGCTTGGAACAAGAAACTTTCCCTCCAATTCCATCGCTTTTTCTTCAAATCCGCCCAATCTCAAAATAGTGAAATGATAAGGTCTGAAAGCTTTGAAGCCTTTTTCTTCAGCAACTATAATGTCTCTGGAAGCTTTTTCAAAATCAAGATTCTGAGCTAATATCCCTGCAGTAAGATTGAGATAATAGCCGGCATCTCCAGGATTCCGAAATGCTAAACCATTCAAATTTTTTACAGCTTCTGTCACCCTTCCAGCTGCCAAACTCCGGATAGATGCCGTTTCCTGCACCTGCATGAGGTAATCCAGCATCTCAGGATCCTTACCTATAGAGTCTATCCAAATTAGATCTGTCTGCGTGTTTGTGTGATTTTTGACTGAAAAAAGATTTCGAATTCCTGCATTCAAAAGCATCGAAGAGCTTTCATTTTCCAATTCATTTCTCAGGTTCTGCAATTCTTGGTTAGGGGTGATTACTTCAACCAAATTATTGCTTGCCAATTGGTTGATGTTTGTGATCAGCTTGTCGTTTGATTCAACTTCCACTTGATTCTTTTTCAGTTTGCTTTGTAAAGCAATCAGATTGGAAGCAAGAATAAGATCATCGGATTGGCTACCGGAAAGGATAGCTAGTGCTTCATCTGGCTTTTGGATTTGGACATATACCAGCGCCAAATTATTAATCAGGAAAGGATTTTCAGGAAATCTCCTAAGACCATTTTCCAGATAATAAACAGCTTCTAAAGGTCTGTTTTCACGAATCATCCTCGCGCTGTGAAGGATAATATTGTCCACTTGAGGAACTTCCGAAAAACTCTGATCCAAATGCTGCTTAGCTAGTGTAGGCTGATTGAGATCGAATAAAAGATGGGCAGTTGCACTTTTGGCTTTTTGGTTTTTCCGATAGGAAGCCCAAGAGTTTTCATAGAGAATGCTTGCTTCCAGCTTCTGATTGGTTTGGTAATAGTAATCGCCCAGTATATTGGTCGTCATCGAATTAGCCTGAGGAGCGAGGACAACGTCCATGTAGATCGTAACTACCAAAATCGAAATCATTCCTCCAATTCGGAGGTGATAATACGGTAGGGAATAAGGCTTAAAAAGGATTTTGTCAACCGATTTCCCCGAATCCATGACTGACAAAAAATTACTCAGGATGTACACTACAAAAAATAGGGAAAATCCAAACTGTGAATAAATAATTAAATGCTTCAGAAATTCTTCTGCGGCTTGATTTCCAGAGATTTCCAGTTTCCATATCAACCAAAAGGAAATCCCAAAACCTAAAATGTAAAGTGCTTTGAGAATAATAGGTTCGGCTGCAATTTCCGGGATTTGCTTAAGTTTTTCCGAGGTAGATATCCAACCTAAAATCCCGATTGGGAGGATTAAAAACAGTGGAGAAAAGGTCGGAAACGGTAGATTCATTTCTCCTTTCAAATCGAGCAAAAGAAAAATCAAAGTCAAAAAGTACAATGCTGAAATCCCTAAGATTTGAAAGGAAATCTTCATGCTTACGTTCTGATTGGCTTTTGCCAACAGCAGGTAAATTCCTGAAATAATTCCATGGCCTTGCCAAAAGATCCAAGCTATCGACATTCCAATTCCAATTACTAAGCTTTGCTCCGCTAAAAAAAGTGATGGGTTGGCAATTGGACTTAGCTTAATTAATGCAAGAATGGATGCACCTGAAGTCAGAAAAATGACCACCCAGCGTAATCCAAAAGCGGTATTAGTTTTCCAAACATGAAAATATACAACAGGTATCACCGTCCCAATGATCAGGATAATCA